>JBLIIJ010000025.1:0-43593 GCA_047635055.1 Cyclobacteriaceae bacterium
TCCACCAATCCGTATTTAAGGTCGGTACGCCCTCTTTTTTGCGTTTATTGTCTATTTTTAGAATAAGAAAATTGCCCTGTTCTTTGAGTAGCTGAGTGATTTCAAAGTTGAAAGGTGTAAACCCACCCACATGAACACCTAATTTTTTTCCATTCAGATAGACATCCGTCTGATAGTTGGCAGCTTCAAAATAAGCAAAAACCTTATTGGTTTCGGCGGACTTACTATAATCAAATGACTTTTTGTACCAGACCGAGCCTTCATAATAAAACAGATTTTCCTTTTGCGTATTCCAATCGCTGGGTACGGCGATGCTGTCACTTTTGTCAAAATCATACTCTATCAAGTCGCTTATGCTTTTCATTTTAGCATTAGTGAAAAATGCGCCATTTCCGGGATCATCCCTGTTTTCAAAAGGCTGATAGCGATAATCATAGAAGCCATTTTCATAAGGGTCTACGATGTATTTCCACTGACCATTGAGGCTGGTCGAAGGCCTGTTGTAGACGTTTTGGATGAGTGCTTCTTGGCTAAAAGTGGCCAGCGTAATAAGAAAAAATAATGACGTGAAAGGAAGGCGATTTTTTAACATGGATTAAAAATAGTATAAATCAGAAATAGAAATTGAAGAAGGCCAATTGATTTTGTAACGGTCTTAGTAATGCCTTTGCGCGTAGGCAATGCTAATGTATTTAAAGATTTGGGCGCCTTTACGAGCACTACACTATATCTTTTTTACCTAAAAAGGTAAAAAAGGATGCCGTTGCGATCTCGGGCGCTCGCACTCCGAACGCCAGTGCTATGGAACTTATGAGTTGGCACTTTAATGTGTTTCTATTGTGCTAGTAGTTTCTCCAATTTGAGTAAATTTTTTAGGGATGTTGAATCAATTACCTCTTATTCGGCTTTGCCTTTTCTCATAAGTAGTCCTCGCACTATGTGGGTGAAACGCTTGTAGACTGAACTGAAGAAACATCATTTCAAATCATTTGCCAGAAGTGCTTTGGTGATGTTCTTTCGAGTTTAGACTAAGGAAATGCGCTTTCATTCTACAGGAAAATCTTCTTTTAACAGTTCTTAACACAACAAACGTATCCTTCAGAAAGGACGCCCGTTAGCACTGCCTATAGGTAGTAAACGAAAGGAACAATTGGCTAAACTTGGAGAACGGAATGTGCAGATCGCAACGGATACGGTTCAAGCCAATTGCTAATTTCACAAAGGATGGAGAAAAGAAACTATTAATTATTGCGCTATAAGTCATGATTTGGTTGATAAACGGGTAGTGAGACGTTTTGGTAGAGGCGTTATTTCTTCATTCTTACATTATTTAAAAATTAAATACTTCTTCATATTACAATTACAAAATACCGGTCCTTGACCGGTTTTTTTGTTTTGAGCCCTTTTGTCAATTCCTTCTAATCTGAGTTCTATTGATAGATAAGTAATAATTCCTAAAAGAGGGTTAATTCGAGTTTTGATGAAAATTTCATCGTGTGACCGGAGCAACAGGGCCTGCTGGCCGTTGCAATTTCTCCAGCAGGCGATCATCTTGTCTTTTTCGGTGCGCGAATCGTCGTTTCGTCGTTTCGTCGCTGCGATTCGTTTGTTCGGTCCGACGCTTCGGTCAAGAAAAAGTGACTGGCCGTCGAGGAAGAGCCAGCTTGGCTTGAGGGCAAAACGATATTGGTAGCTCAGAGAACAGGAATTAGCCTAGAATTTCAGATTCAAAGTAATGAGCGATTAATCAACCTCTGGTTTTAGATTTTACACGTTCCTGTAATACCACTTTTAGGTCAGTGATTTCTTTAATACCTTCCTATATCAATTATATAGAGTCTAATTAGAAAACGATACATTTCACGAACGCTGATGCTTTTCAAGGCACTTATTTGTGTAGTTATCTCATGGATTCCATGTAATCAACCTTCACTTAATCCATTTTTATGAGAAGCATCTCCCAATTACTCTTCGTGTTTACGGCTGTTTTATTTCTTGCTTGTTCTCCTTCTGAAAAATCTCAGGACGTGGAGGAAGCAAGCGAATCAGCTAAATATGTCAGTTTCAAAGGTCGCCAAATCAACCTTGAGCCTTATGTGAAAGGGTTTCCTTACACAGGATTCAATCCGGTCTACGCTGCGGAGAAGCTCTTTTATATGAAAAAGGGGGAAACGACAGACTTGTTGGAGTTAGCACTCAGCGATAATCCTGATTTGGCCAAGGGCAAAAAAATCTCTGATATTGATTACGCTACGCGTAATGTTTGGAACATTCAATACAATGAAGCGGACAACCATCTCTACTGGACAGGTGATGAAGTAAATGATGAAGTTATTAACCTGACTAAACTCAACCCTAAAACCGGCGAAGTAACGAAACTCACAAATGTTCCATACATTTTTGGTTACAGTTGGAATGAAGATAAAAACCAAGTGGCCTATGTGGCGCGTCTTGGAGATAAAGAAGAGCGTTTGGGTGAACTTCGTGTCCTAAACTTAGAAACACTTGAAGAAAAAAAAATAGTACAAGACACGCCAGAAATGAGATATACGTGGGGCTCACCATCCTGGAGACCTGATGGAAAAGGCGTAATTGTCGCAGGACTAAAGGATGCAAGCAGGACTTATGGAAACTTGGTTTACATTGATTTTGAAACAAAAACACAGGAATTACTCACCGACCAATCGATGGCAAGAGCTTATCCGGGTGTTTACAGTGAGTGGTTGGACAATGATACTTTCTTGTATACGTCGAATGAAGGTGGTTTTAGAAATGTGTACAGCTATAATTTTGTCACAAAAGAGCATAGACAGATTACTAGCTTCAAGACAGACTTAGGCACAAGTGAGATTATCACATTGGAAGGCGAAAAAATGCTATTTTCCTCGACTTCCTCTCCAATAGAAACACAGCTTTACTTACTTTCTCTGCCTGATGGAGAGATCATTCGAAAGGAAAAGAGTGAATATTCTATAGGCGTGTATGATTCTGAGGACAATAAATTGATGGTAGCTGCCACTTCCAATACATCTATGTTTCGAATAGATGAGATGGAAGTGACGAAAGAAGCGTTCACTTTCGCAACGAAGGTTGATGTCCCAATGGAGTTAAAGGAGAAGGTTTATAAGTCCAATGTTGAGCGAATTACCTATCCTACATTTGATGTAGATCCAGCTACGGGAGAAAGCCGACAAATACATGCGTATCTATATTCTCCCAAAAATCCTCCGGCTCTTGAAGATCGTATTGTGATGATTCAGTCATTTTATGGAGGAGGTAATAGGTTCAGCATGCGCTATCAAATTTTAGCAGATGCGGGTATTTACGTATTGAGTCCCTCGCCTCGTGGGAGCAGTGGTTTTGGTCAAGAATTTTCCGCATTGAATGATAAAGATCTTGGTGGAAATGAGATGATCGATGTTTTTTATGCAGCGAAATACATTTCTGAAACGAGGAATATTCCGCCAAAAAATATTGGCGTTTTTGGTGGAAGCCATGGCGGATATGCGACGATGAGAGCTTTAACTTTTCCTGAAGAGGTCAATGGCACCAAAGTGTCTTTTGATTGGGGATTTGGAATTAGCCATGCAGGTTTTAGTGACATTATCCATTTCTATGAAAACTGTAATATTCCAGACTGGGTCACCTTAGAGGCTGGGGATCCAAATACGGAAGCAGAAAAGCTCAATGATCGTTCGCCGCTCTATCATGCGGATAAAATGAAAGGACATTTGCTTTTAACGCATGGAACCAACGACAGCCGTGTACCAATTGCAGGGAGTGAAATGATGGCCGACAGTTTGAGGAAATACAACAAGAAAGTAACACTCGTCAAGTTTGAAGGACAAGGTCATGGGATCAAAGGCCTGGAAAATACGATGATGTTCTATCAAACTTGGTTCGACTTTCTCGATGGTGTAACCGGAAGTTGATCTATTTGAAATCAATAAGACTTTGATGAAACCAGCGAGGCACATTTTGCCTGTAATTATTATAGCACAATTTTGTTGTACCTCTTTGTGGTTCGCCGGAAATGCAGTGACCAATGAGTTAATCATAGATTTTGGGTTAGCCGATTCGGTCTTGGGGCATATCACTTCCTCTGTGCAATTGGGCTTTATCGCAGGAACATTGGTCTTTGCCGTGCTCAGTATCACAGATCGATTTTCTCCATCAAAAGTCTTTTTTGGCTGTGCGATAATTGGCGCATTATTCAATGTTTTAATTGTTTGGGATGGTCATACACTCATTTCCTTATTGGGATTAAGGTTCTTGACTGGCTTTTGTCTTGCTGGAATTTATCCAGTAGGAATGAAAATAGCGGCGGATTATTTTGACAAGGGCTTGGGCAAATCACTCGGCTATCTCGTGGGTGCTTTGGTGCTAGGTACGGCATTACCACATTTACTCAAAGTTCTTGCTGTTGGGTTTGCGTGGCAAACGGTTTTCGTGTTGACTTCTTCGCTAGCCGCGCTCGGTGGAATTTTAATTCTTATTCTTGTGCCAGATGGCCCGTATAGGAAAAAGAGTAGCGCGAACGATTTTTTAGCTTGCTTTAAGGTTTTCCGTCTAGCCACATTTCGACAAGCTGCCATTGGCTATTTCGGACACATGTGGGAATTATATGCTTTCTGGGCTTTTGTGCCTGTTATGTTGGCCACATTTCAAGCGATTAATCCGGCTATGGATTTCAATATTCCTTTGCTATCCTTTTTTGTCATTGGAGTTGGAAGTATCGCATGTGCTTGGGGTGGAAAGTTATCCGAGCGTTATGGTGTGAAGCGTACGGCAACTTTGGCTTTGTCATTGTCTTTTGCTTGCTGCCTACTTTCGCCAATCATGATCTTGTATGCATCGTCAACCGTTTTCATGCTCTATCTGCTTTTTTGGGGAATGGTGGTTATTGCGGATTCACCGCTTTTTTCAACTTTAGTAGCTCAAAACGCGAATGCAGAAGTGAGAGGTGCAGCGCTGACCATTGTGAATAGTATTGGGTTTGCCATTACGATTGTGAGCATCCAATTGTTGACTTTTCTGCCTCGATTTTTGGACCCGTCGATGATCTATTTATGCTTGGCCATAGGTCCGGCTATGGGTTTGATTGCCTTAGTCAAAAATCGTGATGAAGGGAAGATCTGATTGTTTACATATTGAAAATGATAGATTTTACGCTTATGAAAGAAGCTTTTCAGATTTTATTCTTGTGGATAAAAACTACTTTAAACGATCTAGTTATTAATTTGCGAACCATTTTAAATACTCTTGGTTTAATTTATTTATACAAAGCAAACAATCAATGATAGCTGTAGTTTCTCCTGCCAAAACACTTGATTTCGAAAAGCCCGCAATAGGCGAAGCAACCAAGCCGCGACTCTTAAAGCATACCAATGAGTTGATCGAGGTACTTCGTACCAAGTCTCCTGATGATCTGAAGGAATTAATGGATATCAGTGATAATCTGGCAGAATTGAATGTTGATCGCTATCATGCTTATAAAAAAAGCCACAACGAGCAAAATGCCAAAGCAAGTGTTTTTGCTTTTCAAGGAGATGTCTATCAAGGATTGCAAGCAGAGACTTTCAGTGCGCAAGAGCTCGCCTTTGCACAGGATCATTTTCGTATTTTGTCAGGCCTTTACGGGTTGCTGAGACCTATGGATCTGATGCAGCCTTATCGCTTAGAGATGGGAACGAAATTGGCTTTTGATGATTATAAAACACTCTATCAGTACTGGGACGAGACCATTCTGAAACTCTTATTAAAAGACTTGAAAGCGCAGGGTGACAACATCATCGTGAATCTTGCTTCCAATGAATATTTTAAGTCTGTAGATAAGAAAGGTATAAAGGCGAGAATCGTAGATGTAGAGTTTAAAGAGTTCAAAAACGGAAATTATAAGATCATTTCTTTTTTCGCCAAAAAGGCAAGAGGACTGATGTCACGATATATTATCCAGAATCAGATCAAGGATGTTGAAGAACTCAAGCAGTTCAATTATGAAGATTATTACTTTGATGAAAAGGTATCATCTGAGAATTTTTTGGCTTTTAAACGAGGCTAAATCCTACCTTTTGGGTTTATTGAAAAAAGCCAGTAGTGATAGGTTACTGGCTTATTTGGTTATGAGTCCTTTTTTTTGAAACCATTATTCCTTGTCGTCAAATATTTCTTCGATGGGTTGCTTAAAAAGTCTTGAAACTTTGAATGCTAGCGGCAAACTAGGATCGAATTTCCCCTTTTCAATAGCATTGATCGTTTGTCTAGAAACACCCAATGCATCTGCCAGATCAGCTTGCGTCATATCATGCTCGGCGCGTAGTACTTTAAGTCTGTTTTTCATGGCGCTTATTTGAATCTTAGTGTTCCTACAATTATTCCGATCATATAGGTTATTCCTATGCCCATCACGACAATGCCTATATCGGCATCTTTTGTGATCACATTGGCTTGGTCCAAACTAGCAAAGCATAAACCGCCGACCACACCAATACCCAGTGCAAATGCCATCGCCTCTAATTGGATTTTCTTTTGAAGCTCGTCTTGGCCAGCGATAAAGCGCCTGTTGGCGAGCACCATCCCAATGCCAACAAGAAATGTTAACCCAATGGATAGACCAGAATATGTGGTGTTGCTAATATCCCATATGAACATAGGCCCAAAACGAGCAAACGCCGTGGCGGCAAGCCAAGCAAAAGTCCAAGCGGCCAGATTAATCGTGTTATTGGTTGTCTTTTTCTTAAAGTTATCTGTTTTCATAGTAAAGTGTTATTTATATAATGTAAATTAAACTTGACACAAGGATAGCGATAATCTTAGCAATAGACAAGTGAAATTGATAAAAAGTAAAATAAACTTTACATTAAGGATTTTCCAATATGCTTAATTTATTTTTTTGTGGGTACATGAATTAAGTGGAGATTAGGCGAGCTTGTTCCTAGCTTTTTTACTAAATAAAGGACCAATCCTAATTTTCCATATTTGGGTTTACGCATTAATGAACATAAAAAAACCTCCCCCATTTTATCAAAATAAGGGAGGTTCAAACATGTTTTTAGTGACTAATGCTGGCAGCTACAATGAGCACCCATAAAGCTGTGGCTTTCTTCATGCCAAGGGAAGTTGTCATTAAAGCCTTCCAACTCCCAATAGAATTTACCTCTTGGTTTTTCATCGTTTCCGATTTCATTCATTGTTGCGGTATCAAACAGGCGACCATTGACCATGGTATGGCTGACAAACTCCGTATTGCGAATATCGTCCAATGGATCAGCGTCGAGCACAATGAGATCTGCAAGCTTGCCCACCTTTAAAGAACCAATTGATTCGCCCATGCCGATGTATTCTGCACCATGAATAGTCGCCGCTCGAATCACTTGCATATTGGTCATGCCACCTTGTGAGAGGCTCCACATTTCCCAGTGAACGCCAAGCCCTTGCAATTGTCCATGACCACCCACACATATTTTGACGCCAGCATTTGCGAGCGCTTTACATGACTGTGAAACGAGGATATGTCCATTGTCATATTCCTCTTGCGGAATCATCGTTCTATGGCGAGAGCGACTATCGATCACGCCACGTGGTGTATACTTCAAGAGCTTTTCATGTTCCCAAACCTTGGTATTTTGATACCAATAATATTCGGCATTCACCCCGCCATAGTTCACGATCAAGGTCGGCGTGTTGCTGGTTTTACTTGCTGACCAAAGGGAGATAACGTCATCGTAGAGTGGCGCAACAGGCAGGTTATGTTCTACGCTTGTGTGCCCGTCGAGCATCATGGTCATATTATGAAAAAATGTAGAACCACCTTCGGGATACACCATAACTTCATTTTCGCGAGCCGCTTTGATGATCATTTGTCTTTGCTCACGCCTCGGTTGGTTGTAGCTTTTCACACTAAAAGTGCCATAAGCCTTCGTTCTGGTAATGGCGTGTTGAGCGTCTTCATATTTATTAACTACCGCCTTAAAATCACCATCTGCACCGTATAAAATTGTTCCTGTGGAGAAAATTCTTGGGCCAATCATCTCCCCAGATTTGACCATTTCCGACTGAGACATAGAAGTCTCTGAGTTGGACGAAGGATCATGTGTCGCAGTAACGCCAAAGGCGAGATTGGCGTAGTAGGTCCATTCCTTTTGAGGGCTCAATCCATAGCGGAATGCTCTCAAATGAGCATGCGTATCGATGATGCCCGGCATAATTACTTTTCCCTTGACGTCTATGGTTTTTGCTCCTTTTGGGATTTGAATATCTTCCGATTTGCCAAGCGCGATGATCTTGTTTTCCTTTACTATAATTGTTCCGTTTTCGATAACTTGATCACCTTCCATCGTGATGATTTTGGCACCCGTTAACGCGATAGAGCCTTCTGGTTTATCCGTATTCATTTCCAAATCGATGGTCACTGTTTTTTTAGGAATTTCCCCAATGCTATCTGGCGATCCTTCTAAGAACGTGAAGCAATCCTTCACATTGACCGTATGGTATTTGTTACCTAAGGTCCAATGAAGGCTTTGATTATCGGCAGACCATTCGAGATTTATTCCAGCATCGTCAGCGACCTTAGTGACAGGAAGTGATTTGGTGCTTCCTGTTAATTCAAACACCTGACCATGATCGGAAAATGGCATGACAAATACGTCATATAACTCACCAAAGGCCAACCATTTTCCATCAGGACTTACTGCATATTGATTAGCATATTTCGAGTGAAAATGAATTTTCTCGTCTTCTCCTCTGATGTTTACGCTTTTGTACGTTTTATCCAGACTTCCGAAAAGATATCCTCCGGTTTGAAGAAATATTCTATCTCCAGATTTACTGAAAACCGGGTATTCTCCGTCTTCCGTTACAATCGTCGCTTGGCCACCAAGGGATGACATGGTGTAAATGCCTGGCTTTGTTGTGTGACCATGTCCAAGTGTGCCATCTCCATCGTCCTTTTTATACACAATGATTTTGCCATCTGGGGAATAAGTGGGCGTTCGATATATCCCTTTGTCTCCTGTCAATTTGCTGGCTGCTCCGCCAGTGGTGGGCGCTTTCATAATGGCTCCTTTTTGTTCGTCATTCCAGGTGACATACACGATGGATGCTCCGTCAGGAGAAAACGATGGTTCAAACTCAAAATCGCTATTTTTTGTAAGACGTTTTGGCGTGCCTTTGGGCAACTTCATCGTGTAGATATGTCCAACAGCATTGAAGGCTAGCAATTTTCCATCAGGAGAGGTTGTCGCATTTCGTATCACATTGACATTGAATTTTTCGGGTGCAGGGTTTTGTTTGAAAACCAATGCATCGGTGATTTTATGTGAAGCAGTTGCTTTAAAAGGGATGATTTCCGCTATTCCTGTTGTGGTATTTAGCCTTCTAATTTTCCCTTTTGCATACAAGATGATTGTCTTATTGTCGGGCAGCCAATTGAAATTTGGGTACACACCGAAAATAGCCCAAGCCTCTTGCTGATCTTTCGTTAAGTCATCATAGACTGGTTTTTGAGTACCTGTGGCTAGGTCATGAATATATAAAACTGACTTGGTTCGCACTCTTCGGACGAAAGCAAGTTTCTTCCCATCCGGGGAAATTTGTGGCCTTACTGCTCCGCCCGGACCTCTGACGACTGTTTCCGTTTTTGCAGTTTCTCGATTGTACCTTTTGATTACATAGATCTGACTATTTGGATCTTTGTTGTACTGAAAATTTCCACCGGGGTACACGTCCTCGCTGTAGTATAAATAATTTCCGCTCACCCATGGCTCGCCTGCATCTTGCTGGTCGTTTTTGCGTTTGGTAATCTGAATGCCCGCACCACCGGAGATATGATACATCCACATTTCTCCCGCGCCTAAGGAACGTCCAGAGGTAAAATGTTTTCTCGCAATGAGATATTGGCCATCGGGCGTCCAGACAGCATTGTTTAACAACCGAAAATCCTCTTTCGTTACTTGTGTTGCATTGGTGCCATCCACATCCATCACCCAGATATTATCTCCCCCGCCTGCATCGCTTGTGAAGGAAATTTTCTTTCCATTGGGACTAAAACGTGGCTGTACTTCATATGCGTGACCGGTTCTTAATGGCTTGGCTTCCCCTCCGGCTATTGGTATGATGTAAAGATCTCCCAAAAGGTCAAAGACAATTTTTTTACCATCAGGACTTACGTCCAAATTCATCCAGGTGCCTTCCTCAACGGAGATGGTGGTTTCTTTAAAGGGTTCATTGGGATTGGTTACATCCCAATCTTGCGCAAAGAGACTTATTGCACAAAATAATGCGGTTAATGAGAGGAGTTTTTTCATTTTTGAATCAGGTTAGGAAGACAAATTAATCAATCTTTAAAGAATAGAATATGAGAAAAAGAAGGTAAGGATAATGCGGAGTATTGATGGTCTTATCAATCGATGAATGGCAGACTATATTGTTATTATCAATGATTCAATAAGGGTATAGAGGGTGTTTTAGTCTTGTCGGTGAGTCAAATCCTTTGCTTAAAAATTAATTTGGAGTAATAACTTATCACTTTGTAGCGGAAATTAACGTGGTAATAATCGTTTTTGAACTTTTAATAAAACTTGGTCATCAAGCAGGGCGGCTTGCTAATGGCTAGTCATTTTTTTTTGTCCGAAACGTAAGACCAAAAGTACTGTCAAAAGCCATTAAATTTCAAAACGCTAGGTGGCCCTATCACTCCGCTCAAACAGTGAAATGTTCATCAGGACTCAAATGAACCACCTTGCAAGGCATATTACCTATTTGTTAATCGAGTTCCGACTTAAAGTCAACGATCACAGGTAAATGATCCGATATGTAGTGGCCGTTTTTCCTCTTATCATCTACATGGCGGTACTTATTGGCCTGCAGCCCTTTGACGAATATATAATCAATTCTATTGTCTGCTATTTTACCTATCTCAAAACCTGTGTAGGTGCCCTCTGGGCCATAAATAGTTTCACCGGTCTGGTTGGCGGCATCTTGCAATGCGGCCTTGAATAATTGTATGGGCTCACTTTCTGGCAATGCATTAAAGTCACCCATGATTATTACCGGTAAATTATTCGAGTTGACTTCATTCATTTTTTTAATCATAAGTGCCGCAGAATTTTTCCTAGCCAAAGGGCCGATATGGTCAAAATGCGCATTCATTGCGAGTAGCTTTTTACCAGTCATTTTATTCTGAAAAATACCATAGGTACAAATCCGCTCCATGGAAGCATCCCAGCCAACCGATATGGTATCTGGAGTCGCGGAGAGCCAAAACGTAGCAGTACTGATCAACGAGAAAATAGCAGTGTTGTAATAGATGGGACTGAATTCTCCGGCAGCCTGTCCATCATCTCGCCCGACACCAATTCTGGAATAATTGGGCAGCTTTTTATCTATGTATTCAAGCTGGCCAATAAGCGCTTCTTGCATACCGCAGATGTCTGGCTCATAATGCTGCAAGAGCTCAACCAACGCTTCTTTTCGGTTGTCCCATTGATTGACCTCATCATTCGGGTTATCAAATTTGATGTTGTAGGTGGCCACTCGCTTGACCTGAGCAGAAACCTCAGCGGGTATTTGAATGAACAAAGCGAGCGAGATTAGACATTGAAAAGTAATGGACCGATATTGACTCATAGCCATCAATTTAGCTACTCTAAAGCTTATTGTAAAACTGGGCGAAGAACAAGCGCATATTGATCAACTCTTTCCTGCAGTTTTTCACGGGACCTGTCAGTATCCAGATGAATTTTTATGCCATTATCTAGCTTCATAAAGGCTTTGTATTCTTGGTTTTTAAATTTCCGTGGAACCCCTGTGGTATATCTAACAACTGATTTGGTGCTTGTTACTTCATTGATAAATAATTTCTCGATCGAATTTATCTTTATAAGCTTGCCCTTTTTACTACCTAAAAAAAGTGTGTAAACCATATAAGCGCTTTTTTCCACATCAACGAGCAATCCATACCTGGTGGTGAACAGGACGAGTGTAAGCAAAGTGAAAATGGCCAAGAGGATGAGCTTGACAATAGAAATACCGCCGATGGTAAAACTAAGTACAGTGCCGAGCATTAAGATCAGCCCAAAGATTTTGAAATTAAACGGGAAGTAGTATTCTTGTTTAATATCGAGTATTTGATCTTTCATATCAAGAGTATTCTATTTGGGTCAACTATAGAGCTATGCACAAATATTCCTCTAAGAATGAGGAATGGAGTATGATTGAGCATGGTTGATGCAAAGTCTTGCTAACGCCCAAAAAAATTGTAGCGCGTCTAATTATGGTACAATAGATTTTATTAATGCTGATGCTTTTCAAGGTGCCTATTTGTGTAATTCCCTCATGGATTCTATGTAACCACATAGGCGGAATGATCCTTATTGGTAGTATTTGAGAAATAGGGGAGCAAGACTGGAAATAACCAACTGTGGCCATCTGATTAACAAAACACATTATCAAATTTAAGAATTTTGTAGCAAGTCGTATAGAATAGGAAAACTAATGTTGAGCGCGCTCGGATTCAAATAGGCTTAAAGAAGGCCTATGCGGGGGTTATTCGAGGAGCGTGCATCAGAAAAAACTATCAGGCTTCACACGCTGCGAGTTTGCTCTGAGGTGCTTGATTTTGGAAAAAGTGAAGCCGAAAAACTTGTTGAATTATTGTGGCATCATTTCTAAGGCCAGTTTATTTGATGCATCCAGTGAGTCGGATTTATATACATGAAAATCAAATTCCTCAGACTGGGCAGTTTTCTACCAATTTTTTGCGCCCATTTTGGTAATGACACTGGCAGGAAGCCCATTGATTAAACCCTTGAAGGGGGAGACGGCTTTAAAGCCTGGGGCTAACACTTCCCCAAACCATTTCTGAACTTCCATTGGCGGTGTGCCTTTTGCGGTACTAATGTCAATGATAATTACTTCAATCTGTTGTTCATGGACTATTTCCAGCTGTGCTTTACAGCCTTCACACAATGCTTCTTTGTTAAAAAGCACCTCCCAAATTATGGTAATTACCTTTCCGTTGTAATACGTTTTTACAATTCCTTTTTTAGTGCAGAGGTCAGTCATAAGTTGAAAAAATAGACAACTAATAAATAGCGCCGCACGAGCATGTAATTCGATGGCAGAATACCTTATATGGGGTAGAAATCCCGGGATTTTTGTATTCCAATTAGCTCTGATAGCCTTTTCAAAAAAAATCCTTACAGATGAAAGCTTCTAAAAACGACATATTGATTGCGCTGGCAGAGGAGACAGATGGAGTACTTGCTCGGGTCATAGAAAGTTCATGTACTTGGCTTATTGAATTTTCTGTAATGAGCCAGTACTTGTTCAAAACCTTCCACACTGAATAAGTGTATCGCTTTTATCTTAGCACTGAATTTTTCATGTCAAAGGCTAATCCGATATAGGTGTTGTTATTAAATTTAAATTCATCTATTATTTCCCAATCCAATTTTTTGATGTGTGCCTTTGTTGAAAGGGTATTGACTTTATTTATAAAGGTGATCGCAAACGGGTATTTTTTGTAAAATTCAATTCGCATTTCCTCAAAAATCAAGTTTAATAGACCCGTGCCGCGATAATTTTTATCAATACAAATCGGCCCATATTGAAAGCTATTCTCTGTCGTGATTTTTTGTTGCTGAAAAGACAATGTTGGGAAACGCGAGACCATAAAGTTGAAAATTTCCCATTGCTCAAAATATTTCCAACTTCCAGCAAAGGCGTAGGCAGTAATCATATTACGCGCATTTTCGGCGACAAATATTCCGTTTTGCTTTATTATTTCTTCAATTTGATTAACCGTAAAAGGTGTAGTTACAAAACCATTTTTGCGTGCTACTTCATTTAAGTTATTGTATAGATTTTCTTCCTGAAGGGATAAAATGCCCGCTATATCATGGCTATTTCCTATCCTCGTTTTTACCATTCCTCTGTCCTTTTACTATTTATCCTTTTGCCAAGTGGGGAGAAGGCTTAGTTGCTTAGGAACTAAGTTAGCAAAAGGGAACGTAGCATTTTTTTCAAAAACTATTTGTCTTTTATATTTCAATACTTTTTTGGCTAATACCATAATAAGGCCTTGAATTTTAAATTTAGGCTTCTTTTCCGTTGTGCCGACGAATAATACAGTGCGCTTGTCGACGCGATTTGATTTCGTTGGATATACATGAAGGGTTATACAGAACGAAGCACATAAAGTGGCACTAGAATGCCAAGTTTAGCTGTAAAGGTTTTTGCATGAAAAAGGGCGAATGCCTGAGGTAACAGGATGGCGAGTCTCAAGAGCTATCGAATTTCATTGACTGGCAAAATATTATTTTTTGCGCTGGAGGTTTACGAATTTTTTATTATCATGGCGCTTCCTTGCCAATCGCATAGCTCGATGAGAGATTCAGGAATTGTTGCCAAGAATTCATTGATGGCCTTAGGTATGCCCTCCCAATCGTGGTTGTAATCATGTACGATGATTATGCCGCCTTTATTTAATCGAGGGTAGAAAAATTTTAAAGCCGCTATAGTAGGCGCATATAAATCTGCATCGATATGCACAAATGCAAATGTTTCTGATTCCAGCCCTGTTGATGTTTCAGGAAAAAATCCTGGCCTGAAGTGGAGATTGTCATTTCCATCCATGTAGCGCAGCACTGTTTCAACGCTCGTGTCAGCAAACGTTTCTGGCGTAAACCGATCGTCAGTCTGCTTTTCAAGCGCCAAGTCTTCTTTTTTAAACCCTTCAAATGTATCAAAAAGGTAAAAGGTTCGATCCTCATCCATATGATGTATCGCCCTGGCTGTTTCCCCTTTGTGAACACCCAACTCGGCAAAAGCGCCACTGACGCTGTTCTTCTTTAATTGTTCTACCTGAAACCATAAATGGTAAAGGCGGACTTTATCCCGATACGTTCTTTCTATTTTGATCAGCTTCTTGGAGATCATTTTTTTTGAGACGGCAGTTTCCCAAGCATATGGCTTACTTATTTTATACGACCAAAACGTCTCTAAATATTTGTACACAAGAAATAATAAGGCGACAAGGAATACGATGTTTGCCGTTTCCCGAATAGTGATATGTGCGAGTATAAAATTCATTTAGCTTAACATTGGATGGATGATAATGAATGACATATTACAAAATTTGATCTCTGAGGTTTTATCCATTTCGCTTTACTAAAGGGCGCCTACAAATATATTTCAAAACGTGTTGATGGGCCTCATTCATCTTTTCTAAAGCTTCTTCAGTATACCTATTTACCTTCTCCATTTAAGGTCTCTATAAAATGCGATTTAATCCAACCCTTTTGGGTACTATTCCTCTATGCTTGCATGGAATAAAAAGAAATTATCCGTATTTATACTTCGCTTGTTCCGAGATTCTTGGTTATCATGAACCTGAGCGCTAAAACGGATTGCAGAACACATTTCCTGTTTGCAGTAGGTGGTTGATCCGAGCGAAAAGTCAGAAGTAAAAAATCATAAAAGTCATCTCTTCCAGAAGGTGAAGTTGCATGGGGTGACCTTAGAGATCAATAAAAAGCAGTCTTACAGCTACATTATTGGTGCTCGAATCGACGGGATATAGCTAGAAGATACGACGTGCTGGAAATGTGTTGTGAAGTAGAATTCGTTTATTTTAAAGGATTACTCCTCAGCTTTAAAGGAATTATTTACGACCGATCTCGATCAGCTAGGACCGCAACACCAACGGTTGTTGCGGTCCTAGAGACCAAGTCGTTTAATCAAAATTTTAAAGCATTTCGCAAACGCGATTCAAGGAAATTATCTCGGGTGAAGTCAATAGCAAATTTTGATAGCTGCTTAATTTATGGATATCAAAAAGATATAAGTATTCAGGGCCATGTAAAAAAAGGCGGGTAAAGAAATCCAAATACTGTCCTTTAATCTTATTCTCACGATGAGACCAGAAAACATAAGCAATGCAAGACCTAAAGAGGAGATCGTTAAAATTGGATTGAATTTAAGTCCTACAAGGAGACCTGTTGCCCCCAATATTTGCAATATTATTGTTGCTAGACCAAGTTTCTCTAATCCAAACCGTTTAAACTCTCTTTTCATATTTGGTGAGATGAAGTAGGAGGTGGCATAACCGAAAAAGGATAAACTAGATATTAAAATGTATATTTTTTCTATATCCATGTTTGATTATTGAATTGATGATAAGGCGATAAACGCACTTAAAATCAAAAGAATTAAAGAGGGTAAATGTTTAATAAATGGGTTACTTATCTTGAAATGAAAATATTGAGCACCTACCATCAACAGCGCCATCAAAGCAGCAGGAATAAGCACGAGTGAGGGATACCAAATACCGACAACAAGCAAGGTAGCTAGAGAGGTTTTTGTTGCTCCGATTAGATTTCGGGTCAAATCACTCAATCCAAATTGTTCGAACTCTTTAAGGACATTGTGAAACCTGAAAATCCAAACATAAGCAACAGATACAGCGACAGTTATTTGTGCTATTTTTATTAAATATTCCATGTTATTTTATTAAATTTTTCTTACTCGTATGGCTTTTCGGAATTCGCCCCGTTTCGGAATAGGGTACTGGTCTCCCTTTTTTAATTTCATTCTATAATCGTAAATAACGCTTATGAATGAGCATTGTATCCACACTTGGATCCTCCAGTCAATTTAGTGAAATCTCTCGCTCCCTACAAGCGGCAGTATCCAAATTAGCGTAAATACTTGCGGTTGCCCCCTGTCGGAAGCTTCCATTTTCTGCGTGATCATGAGCCGGAATCGGCGCGCCGGTTAACGATAAAAATACGCTCACAAAAGACCTATTTAATTAGCCATGAAACGGAACGTAGGTATTTGAGTTAATTTACGTTAAGACATGTGTTTATAGGCTATAATAGGGTGTTTCCCTATTCAGAGTGCTCAGTAGTGTATGCCCGTTGGTCTAGTGATTTATAAAGAATTCATAATTTGCACCATCAAGTTTTAACTCGGCTAGCGGTAGTCTTTCTCCATATTTTTTGGTGTATTAATTTCACCACCAAGAACCAAGGCTGCTGAAATAATCATTAAATTTTTAATGATGTATTGCCCTTCTAATGTGGGCAGAAAAATATTGTTCGACTGAAAAGTGACATCAGTTAGCACAATCAAAGGCATAAAAGTACCTACCATCTGTGCGAGTAAAAGAACAATCGCTAATCTTGTTGTTTTGTTAAATAAAAAGAAAACACCAATGACAACTTCCCATATGCCAATAACGATTAACCAATTATCTGGAGAACCGAAGGGCAGCCAGATCACAGTTGCTTTTAACAAACCCTCTGCTGCTGAGAGACCCAATGGTTTTAGTATGCCAAACCAAATAAATATTATACCGAATGATAAGCGAATAGCAGGTATGCTCGCGCTCCTCATATTTTTTATAATTCCCCTATCTAATTTGTCAATTATCTCTTTCATGATCGCGTTTAAAATTTTATGTACAGCAGTTATTTGTAGTGGCTATTTTTTTATAATGTCCAATTATGGCTCTAGGATATGACATCTATATCTTGAAAGGGGCATTTGTGTTATACAAATTGTTCGCGCTATTTTAAGATTTCGTTTTTACTAAATTTTACGCTAAAACAATCATTATCTATTACTGCCGGGGCTTGTTTTTGTTCATTAGATATGGAGATAACAAGAGATTTTATCCCAGGCTCAGCGATACAAATTTTATAATGCATGGGAGTCGTCTTGTAGTAAAACCTATTGTCTCTAGGTCGGTCGCTTATTTCTTTATCTAAGTAATCATTGTGAGAGGAAATAGATGATTTTAGTAATCATTACATCGCTGATGATGGAGACTCTTTCTAATCATTCCTTTTAGAATTTTCCAAGTTCACGAGTGCTTTACCGCGTGTATTCAAACGAAAAAAGTAGCGCTACGCCCAAGCCACACCAGTTAGAAATGCAACTGAAATCATTATCGGCCGTTTCGCCCCAGCAAAATCTTCGAGTTTTGACCCAAGTTTTTTTTAAATCAACAAGTGTGACCGCTTATAATGAGGCGAGCGTTTCTGGGAGGATAATATTGAACACTCAGAAATACCATTACTGTGTTTTGGTCCGGAATGTAAGGTTTATTATTTTTCTCTACGTTCAGTAAGCTGACGTGGCTTGACTAAAATGGGGTAAATGGATTGCTTTGATAAGCCTTCTAGAATGTTGACAAGCTTTTTCTAGCAGCATTGGTGGCTGATTTGGTTACAGAGTGTTGGCATTATCTTATTTTTATACTAATGCTTTTTTCAACGAGTATGTTGTCGGAAAGTGTTTCGTTCTTTCCATTGGCAATAGCCGTAATTTCAAAAACTCCTCGCTTGTTCGGAGTTATGGTAAATATGC
Organism: Cyclobacteriaceae bacterium; assembly: GCA_047635055.1. Taxonomy (GTDB): domain Bacteria; phylum Bacteroidota; class Bacteroidia; order Cytophagales; family Cyclobacteriaceae; genus JAVJRN01. Next base: position 18,373 of record JBLIIJ010000025.1, read on the forward strand.
CAACTCCTTCCTCAGTAAATTCAACGTTTTTGCCATTGACTGAAATATCAATAATGTTTGGTGTGTGTTTAGATGTAGCGGCGAAGAATATTTTTCCTTTATACGGTTTTCCATATTTGAGTTCGGTTAAATGAGGTTCAAAGAACAATCTTAAAAAATCGTAATTTGCTTCCTTAGGTACGGCAGCTTTTGCCATTTCTTCCAGAACGCGGTTAGTTTTTTCATTTAACTCAAACAATGCAAATATCCCGATTAAATCAGTTGGCAAATTATCATTGAGTTCTGCGGTATTGCTTGTATCAAATATGGTAGTCAAGTCTTCATTCCATTTCTTGACTGCCGAAATTATGGAATGAGCATCTTTAGACTCATTAATTAATGTTTTCGTTGCGGAGGTAAGATCAATGAGTCTGTCACGTTTTGCAACAAGCGATTGGTTCTCTATGCCATGGTCTAGCAATGTTCTTTCCACATTGATGATGAATTTTTTCTGAGCTCCCTCTGATTCAGTTATTCTTCGATAAATTGAATCAATTACAGCTTGATTACCACAGGAAGAGAAAAGTACGGAGACGATTAAGTAGGTAATATGCTTCATAGTATGATCGGTGATAGCGCCCGTATATACAATATGGGCTTACAGCTACCTTATAGTACTAAATTAGTGAATTCTGCTGCGTTCGGTGAGTGGAAACTTACGACGGTTCAAAGTGGCACTGCGTCCAGAAAGATAAAACTCCTGCGGGCTGGACTTGGTAGAAAGCACCGCAGTTTCCCAGCCGCAGATCCACGGTCGAGTTGTACAGAAACAAGCTAGAATGCACTTGGGCATATAATCGAGCGCGCCTGTTACCCACTGCTTACTTCACTTGCCATCTCCACTGCGCCACCATTTTAGTTCCGTTTTCAGGAATTACTTGGTATCCCGAGTCAAACTTCAATTTTCGAAACACATGATTGGTTCCATAGTTCTGCCAAATTTCAATGGTAAAGCTTGAGTCAAGAGGGATGAGTTTAAAAATTCCGTTTTTGGAATCTTGTTCGGTTATCTTGACATTATCCTTGGCTTTAATCGATATGGGATATTCATCAAATTCACAGACTTTGACTTTTATTGCCTGTTTTTTTTTGATTTCAAAAACGGGGTTTTCGAGTTCAGTTGTATCTGTTATTTGGACCGTTAAACGATAGAAATTAGGATCGTTGCGCATTGAGCTGCTGTAGATGGTATCTGTCCAATGTTCCAATGCTGTTTTTCCAGTGTGAGTGTTGGTCGTGCAGGATACAAAAATTAGACTTACAAGAATTATTCGGAATCGAAGCATTTTTATGGTCAGCAACTGGCGATGTGTACCTGTACATATCGCCGCATTGTAAGTTTTCGTGCTAATCTAGGGGTTTTATAATATTTATGAAAGAATTATCTGCCACATACGCGTAAACCTCTGTTGTTCTACTAGCATGATGACCAAGAAGTGCGGGTATAAGCGTAGGTCAGTTCCAGATTCCAATTGCGTGCGATGCGCTGTTCCTGCAGCAAAGTGATGTAGCATAGTTGACAGCCATTATTTTCGGCATAGGTAAGAAGGATGATGATGTCTTTTTGACGTATATTCTAGTTCATTATTTCACCAGCCTCGTATCAGGATTTGCGCCATACCAGCCAAACCAAAATGCCCGAAAGGCAGGGTAGCGGTTATAACTCACGCCATGGTGTGACAGTTCATCTTCCGTCATTTCCCAGCGATGGTCATCAGTATCGGTCACTACTCCTTTTTTGTATTTCACAATCGGTTGACCTTTGATCTCATAGACTCTATTGGCTCCCGACTTATCAGTCAGGATCACAAACTCTTGACCATTGACCGTTTCGTAGGCGACTTTATTTCTGTTCAGATACTTTGTATGCATGGCTACTGAAAAACCATTTTTTTTAATCACCAAAACTTCCTCTTTGTTGGCGAGACTTTTATCCACATTTCTGACAGCAAACATGAGCTCGTCCGTGGCAAAATATGCGGCATAAGCAACGCCTTCCCCATAATTTCGCTGCAGGCCTGTTTCTATGGCCAACACTTTTGTGTCTGGATGAGCCGCTTTCCATGCACCCCAAGTTGTGGTGACGATTGGGTGATAATCCAGTACTATTCCTTGGTTGATCAATGGGCCCACGACAGGTTTGCCATCGAGCGTGCTCCATAGAGATTGCGTGTTTTGGTCATACATCAGCTTGTTTGACCGATACAAGAAACCACTTGTGCCTAGGCTAAAATCTTGCGCATCATACGCGATAACTGTGCCACACAAAGTGCAATATACGCCCGCAATATTGACACCACCTATTTCATCGACAAACATCTCATGCCAAGCCAGTATTCGCTTAGGATAAGCGCGCACATCTCCATTAATGGCTAAGCCGAAAACAACGTTGCTGTCATCAAGATAGCTGGCTTCACTGGCCGAAATCATTTTTGGTTGTCGAAGAGGAGGAATGCCATCTTGGACAACTCCGCCCCATCGTATCTCTGACGGTTCAATGAGTATTTGATCTTGGCGATCCAAGAAATAAGCTTCAAAATGCTCATCAATAAATGTATGGAGATGGGCTTTGAAATTCATATAACCGGCATCCATGACCACTTCTTTTTTCCACCACCACGCATACCATTCGTTGAAGTTGGTGCCAAAGTCTTCCCCTGTTTTTTCACGAAGGACATGGAGCAACCGGGTTGATAAAGGAGGATTTCTTAGTAAATAGAGCATTTCGATGGCCAGCAAGGGAGATTGCGTATTCCAATCCGCCTTTATTTTATTCACTTTGTTGGTATGGACGGCTATCGGCCAGTTTTCATTGAGCGATAGGAAATCGTCATATTGGGTCTGACCAAATGTTGCTAAAGAAATCAAAAGCATAAAGCCGAGCAAAAAATGTTTCATGCCTTGAATAACGTCAATTGAAGCAAAGAGTCCCAAAAATGGTAACGTCCATACGCGTTTTGTCTGCTAGCCGATAACGGATCTTTTGTTTTATAAAGCTTCAGCGCGCGGTGCTTACTCTTCTTTCAAATAATCTACAGGATTTACTCTGGTCGCTCTGAAGGTTTGGATACTCATTGTTGCCACGGTCATCACCATCATGATCAAGCCTGCGGCGGCTATGGTCACTGGGGAAATAGACGTGCGCAGTTCAAAGTTTTCAAGCCATTGATTCATCAGATACCAGCTGACAGGTGCCGCAATCACAAAGCCAATGGCTAGCAGTCTTCCAAAACTACTAGAAAGCATCACCCAAATATTGGTTGCAGTAGCACCGAGCACTTTTCTAATTCCAATTTCCTTATTGCGCTTTTCTATAACGAAGGTGATCAGTCCTACCAGTCCAAGGCAGGCAATAAAAACCGCGAGTATGGCAAGGCCTTTTAATATTTCACCCATCTTGATCGTTTGGTCAAAGAACTGAAGATAATCCTGATTGGCGAAAGTGTAATCAAAGGGAGCTTTGGCATTTTGATCAATCCAAAGAGCATTCACAGAGGCGATTAAAGCGCTAACTTCTATGCCACTCAGATTTTCAGTCGTGCTTATTGTAAGGCTAGTGGTCTGGTTTCTATAAACTTCCGCCTCATTGGAGAAAATGGCAAACGGATATTTTGTGTAAGACAGGCTCGTACTAAAATCTTGAATTATACCAACGATTTTGAACTCTTCTCCACCTCCATAGACAATGCTTTGGTTCAAGGCGGCTGGCGCATCTTCAAAACCAAAAGCTTTGGTCAGGTATTCATTCACAATGATATTCGTCGACTCATTGCGGCCTTTATTGAAGTTTCGTCCTAGGAGTAATTGCAAGCCATAGATATCAAGAAATTTTTCATCGGCGGTCAGGTAATTAACGGAGATGCTTTTGTCTCCTTCTTTTGTGTTGGAGAAATTATCAAAATCAAAAACCATCGGAGGAGTGTCAGAGCTTTCGGTCACACCCTGTACCCGGGAATCGGAAAGCAACTCGTATTTAAAAGCATCGATCGATGTTCCTAGTCGCTGTGCATTTTCGATAATGAGTTTATTCTCTTTATCAAAACCCAAATCAATGTCTTCCCAAAAAGCTACTTGATCTTGTACGACCAGCGTGCAAATGATCATGGCAATGGAAATCACAAACTGTAGTGTCACCAAGCCATTTCTGATACCGCTATCTTTTAGCCCCTGCGACATTTTACCTTTCAATACTTGCGATGGGCGAAAGGAAGACAGATAAAATGCAGGATATAATCCACTGAAAATACCGACCAATAGTAGACTGAAGCCAATGATCAGTAAGGCAACAGGAGAAAAAAGCGGCATGACCGACAAGGACTTGCCTGTGGCCTGATTAATCATCGGTAATGCCAATTCAACAAGGAAGAAAGCCAATGCTGCAGCAATAAAAACCAGTACCATTGATTCCGTCAAAAACTGCGTGATCAACTGAGATTTGTTGGAGCCAATTACTTTTCTAATGCCCACTTCTTTGGCCCGAGTAGTGGAGCGTGCAGTCGCAAGGTTGATATAATTGATGAGGGAAAGCCCGAGGATCAATCCTCCGATGATGATAAGGATATAAATATTGGTGATGTTTCCCACTTGATTAAGTCGGCTGTAAACATGGGAGGATCGTAAATGAATATCGGCCATTGGCTGAATGTATAAGTCCCATTTTTCCCCAGAATCCAAAAATTCTTGATAGCTGATGCCACGATATTTTTGGAGAAAGGATTCCAAATATTTACCCGGTACTGCGGCGACTTTTTCAGCGACCAAGGCGGGATTGGCATCTTCGCGCAGTGTCCCAAAAGTCACAAACATGGTCCACATCCATGAGTCGTCTCTTTGCTTTACACGTGGCAAGGAAGTCATGGAGACCAAAAAGTCAAACTCGATGTGTGAGTTTAGTGGCACGTTTTGGCAAATACCCGTTATTTGATAACTGGCTCGATCATTATTTTCCCCAATTTCTAGTTGCTTTCCAAGCACGTCGGTGGTGCCAAAGTATTTTTCTGCGGTTGCAGTTGTAAGGATTATACTGTTTGGGTTTACCAGCGCAGTAGCACTATTTCCTTTGACCAAAGGGAAGGTGAAGACATCCAAAAAGTTGTGGTCTACGGCGAGCATATTGCCTTCTTCATATACAATAAGGCTTCCGTTGAGGTCACCAGAAACAAGCATGTGGCTCAAAGGATGTACGCGGGTGATCGTTTCAAATTCTGGTATTTCACGCTCGATAGCTCCTTTTACCGCTGGCCCTGTGGAGCCAAATAATGCATCGTCATCTCCCCAGATAAAGGTCTGATTGACGCGATAAATGCGGTCTATTTTTTCATGAAACTGGTCATAGCTCATTTCATGCTGTACGTACAACCCAATAAGGAGACAAGCACCAATGCCAAGGGATAATCCAACCGAATTAAGTCCGGCGAAAAACTTTTGGCGTTGTAAATTTCTTAGGGTGACAATGAAGAGATTTCTAAGCATAATGCACGAGTTTCAAAGTAAGGTGCCAATAGCTTGCCAAAGTATTAACTAGTTAATAATGAGTAGGTTGTGATTAATTTTACTTTTTAAAACGTACGCATTCGAACGGTGCTGTTCATTATAGTTGGATATTTGCTATGCTTATGATGCATTCCTCTAAGTCGACCAATGCATTGACTAAGCTAAGCTGCTCGAAACTGGCCAAGTCCTTAAGGCTAATATTCCTTTCTTTCACTTTGCCAGTATCCAATAAATATTGTCTTCTCGTTCCGGCGAGCAAGTGACTTTTTGGTACATACCAATAATCACCATCCCAAAATACCGGGTTATAATAAAAGGCATCTGTGATAAGACCCTTTTTGATAATGAGAATTTCATCTGCATCCTTTCGTAATGCATAAAGATGCGCTAGCGCGCTTCGGTCTTGGTATTTATGCGAGTAGCTAATGTTATCATCGTATATACATTGCACGTTATTTATTTGTCTAGGTAGGTGCTCATGCACGACTATTTCCCATGTTTTTTCATCATATAAAAAGCGCACTTTCCTTTTGGAATTACCTTCCAATGGTGGGAGCAATTGAAGGAGATCATGTGGAGTTTGTGCAGTTGGAAATAGGGAAGCAAAAGCTTTTGATACTCTTTTCTGATGCCAGCAAAGAAGGGGATAATGACCCGATTCAAAACAAATGGTTTCCAGTAGCATGCTGCAAATGAAATGAAAAGTGACGAATAATCGTTAATTTCAAATAATATGCGCCACTTTCTCCTCGATACAATCTTCTGCACACTTTTTATCTTCGGTCTTGTTGGACTATTTGCTAGTATAACTATGTTCAATATATTCAATGTGGTGGATCCTGTTGGAGACATGTTTGCAGATTTCGAACTAACCGACGTGGTAATGTCGCAATTGCAGGAGCCTCCAGCGCCCAGCGAGGATATCGTTTTGGTGAATATTTCTTACGCCGATAGAGCTAGTATTGGCGAGATGATTCAAATATTAGGCGCATATAAACCCGCGGTAATTGGAGTGGATGTTACTTTCAGTGAGCGCAAGCCGTATGCAGAAGACAGCCTTTTTATTGAAGCACTAAAACAAGTAAAACCGGTAGTTATTGGTAGTGAAATAAGACTTCCAAACCCGAAAATAGACCGATTCGATACTTTGATTGTACCTGAACAACGAATCGTTGAACATGCTGACCTTGGCTTTGTCAATTTAATCACCGATGCTGCTAACCAAGACGATGTGAAAACAAACAGAGAAATGGTAACTAAAGCCTCTGTAAAACGGCTTGAGGAAACACAATTGGCCTTTGCTGTGAAATTAGCGCAGTATAAAAATCCAGAAGCGGCTCAGCGATTTTTAGCGCGCGGCAATACAATAGAGACGATCAATTACCGAGGAAATGTCATGGATTTCGGTCGTTCTACCTTTGGAAGTGGTTATTATGTGCTGGACTATAACGACGTTTTTACTCGTCAGTTTTCCGACGATCTTATAGAAGGCAAAGTAGTCATTCTTTGTTTTTTAGGACAGCATTTAGGTGACCTGCAAACCCGGACTGACCTTTACTTTACTCCGCTCAATAAACGCTATGTAGGGAAGTCAACACCAGATATGTTTGGGGGAGTGATACACGCCAATGCCGTATCGATGATTTTAGATGAGGACTACATTCATACTATGAATAATCGATTGTCAATAGTGATCGCTATTTTTCTCTGCTTGTCAAATGTGTTTTTATTTAAAATCGTATATGCTTCTTTACCGAAGTGGTATGATGGAATTACAAAGATTACCCAGCTTTTCGAGTTGTTGATTTTAACTTTTATTATGATCTGGCTTTTCGAATCGTTTAATTACAAAGCGGATCTAAGTCTTGCCCTCATTCTCATAGCCTTGTCAGGTGATTCGATCGAAGTTTATCAAGGAGTCATTAAAAATATTTTTTCAAGAAAAGATAGAGCGGAGTTACTCAAAGTGAAAAACCCTTTCAAAACGACCTAAATAGGCAAATACACCTTATCTATCATTTCCTGATATTCACTTTTAACATCGCTAAATGAGGTGATTCCACCTCCACTTCGATAGTAAAGCTGTCCATCTTTTTTTTCAATAAATCGTATCATGACGCCACTGTCTAAGTTTTTGCCGTCAAAATAGCCGCAAATACCTGTGTAATATCCTCTTTCTTGTAGCTCTGCTTTTTTAATGATCTCCAGCGTTTTTAGTTTTGGTGCTCCCGAAATAGAGCCAGCAGGAAGGAGGGTGAAGATTACCGTTCCTATTTTCCCTTGGTATTTTTCCATCAATTTCCCTTTGATCTCAGAGCTTACCTGCAACAAGTTTTTATCTTGGGTTTTGATTTCTGACACATATCTAAACTTGGTCAATGCCACTTCATTGGCGATTTCGCTCAAATCATTGCGGATCAAATCCACGATGGTTACGTGCTCGGAAATCTCTTTTGGGTTATTGAGCAGTGTTTCTTTGGCATTGGGCAAGGCTGCATCGATCGTTCCTTTCATCGGATAGGAGTAGATCTCATCATCGATGATTTTTACAAATGTTTCGGGAGAAAAACAGACGAATTCGTCTTTGTAAAGCACCTTGTATTTTCCATGAGACTGATTGAAAATCTCCAACAATGAAAAAGATGTTTCAATAGGTGTTTTGAACGTCAAGTTGACCAAAAAAGAGTTGCCAAAGTTGATTTCGCCGACCACACGATCAAATGACTGCTCAAATATCTCGGCAGATACTGGGTGCTTTTTAAGTTTTGATTTTGAGTTATTGAGGTGATTTTGGTCTTTATGGAATTCAAAATGTAAATGTTCGAAATGGTGCTGTTCACTTCCCTTCATGACAAACGCTTTTTGCCCAAGAAAATCGGTGAAGAAGAAAAAAGGTTCTCCAGCTTGCGCCAAATCATCCATCTTTTTGATAGCAGAAGCTCTATCAATGATCATTTCTTCCGAAACATTCTGTTAAAGATCTTTTTTTCAAACTCCCAGAAAAAATAAAATTGACCAAAAAGGAAGCCGTAGGCCAATAAAATAACATTGTAAATTGGCCAAATTAGAATAAAATAAATGATGCTAACCAAGGTTGAAGCTTCTCCATCATTAACAAAAAACGCAATAACTGGGTTTTTAAGAAACATAACAGTAAATCCCGTGCAAGCAAACACGATCAATACTATAATTACTTGCCGTGCACTGCTTAGCTTCCATCTCGTTTGTAGTTTGTCAATCCAACTCATCAATTAAGGAATTATAAAGGTTCCAGTTTGGTTTCGAAATAAGTGATATTTCTTCTTTTTTAACTGGATGAATAAACGTGAGCTTGTAGGCGTGAAGACTGATATTGGTATCTTCCTTCGGTTTGTGGTAGCCATACTTTAGGTCTCCTTCAATAGGATGACCAATTTTGCTTAGCTGAACCCTGATTTGATGAGGTCGGCCAGTGGTTGGTTTTACTTCTAGTAGTGAATGTCCTGCAATAGCACCTAACAACTTGTAGCTCAGCTCAGACCTTTTTGCACTGCCCTTTGGCTTATTAATGGCCTTCGTTACATTGGTTTCATTGTTTTTGGTGAGATAATGAACGAGTACGTCTTCATGATTATCAGGAGTGCCTTTAATTACGGCGAGATACGTTTTGACTATTTGATCCTTTTGAAACATTTTACCCAATCGCTCCAAGGCTTTGGTTGTTCTTCCAAAAATGACCAAGCCAGAAACAGGACGGTCTATTCTATGCGCGGGATTTAGAAAAACATCGCCCGGCTTATCGTAGCGCTTCTTAATATAGGTTTTGGCCCATTCTGTCAATGTTTTATCACCGGTCTTATCACCTTGTACTAGCATGCCAGGCGGCTTATTCACAATCAGCAAATGATTGTCCTCGTATATTACTTCAGGTGCTATTTTCATCGTGGGCAAAAGTAGATAGGTTAATTGACCTAATTGCAATTATATAATGCAGATCTCTTGTCCTAAAACTGGGAGGCCAGAGAATCAACTTGATTTATTGGTTCAAATGGAAATAAGGCATTAATCTTCGACGGAGTAATTTTCAAATTTTACTGGCTCAACCAGGCTTCCTTCTTCAATGGCCCGAATGGAATAGTTTACAACAAGTAAATGATCATTTTGAAAACAAGTACAACGCAGAGATCGGATATTATGGACAGACGCTAGTTTCGGCTCAGGAATAAAGGCGAAAAAATCAATCCCTTATACCACTATTAGAACTCATTGATATTGTGAAATTTGATATCTGGAAAATTATCTTCTACCATTTGCAACCATGATAAAGATTCTGCCATGAAAACGAGTTTACCTTCTTTGTCCTTTGCGATATGTCGAAATTTATCCTTCACAAAGGCATCCAGTTTCTTTTCATCTTTACTACTGATCCAGCAGGCTTTATGAATGTTGACATGGGCAAATCTTGCTTTTGCATTGTACTCATGCAATAAACGATGTTGCAATACTTCAAACTGTAGAGCTCCCACGGTACCGACTACTTTTCTAGCACCCATCTCATAGGTGAAAAGCTGTGCCACACCTTCATCCATCAATTGAGAAAGCCCTTTTTCTAATTGCTTAGACTTCATCGCATCCATATTGATAACTTCTTTGAAAAGTTCAGGAGAGAAGCTTGGAATGCCCTTGTAATTGCTTTTTTCCCCTTCGGTGAGCGTATCGCCTATTTTGAGATTTCCAGTGTCATATAGTCCGACGATATCTCCCGGAAATGCCTCGTCCACTGTTTCTTTTTGCTGTGCCATAAAGGCAGTGGCATTAGAAAATCGTAAGTTTTTGGCATGCCTCACGTGATAATAGTTATTTCCTCTTTGAAATTTACCTGAGCAGATTCTGGCAAAGGCAATTCTGTTTCGATGCTTTGGGTCCATGTTGGCATGGATCTTAAATATAAAACCAGAAAATTTTTCTTCTTCAGGATTAACAATACGCGTTTCCGTTTCACGTGGCACTGGTGGTGGTGCCAAATCAATGAAGCAATCCAGCAGCTCGCGGATACCAAAATTATTCACCGCGCTACCGAAAAAAACAGGAGCTACTTCTCCATTGAGATAAGCATCTCTATCAAGCGGATCGTAGACGCCATTGATGAGCTCTATATCGTCTCGAAGTTCTTTGGTGGCAGAATCAGACAAATACTTATTAAGATTCGGGTCGTCAACACCTTTGATTTCGACTACTTCGCTCACTTTTTTTGTTCTATTCGGCTCGTACAGGTTGAGGTTATTTTCATAAATATTAAAAACACCACGTAATGATTTTCCCATGCCGATAGGCCAGCTCATTGGGCGAACTTTGATATTAAGTTTTTCTTCTATCTCATCCAGTAGGTCAAAAGCGTCTTGCCCTTCACGGTCGAGTTTATTGATAAAACAAATCACAGGAGTATTCCGCATGCGGCATACTTCCATCAGTTTTTCTGTCTGTCGCTCGACCCCTTTTACACAGTCGATGACCATGATCACACTGTCTACGGCAGTTAATGTTCTGTAGGTGTCTTCCGCAAAATCTTCGTGACCGGGCGTATCGAGGATGTTGATTTTCAGGTTTTTGTATTCAAAGCCCATAACTGAAGTAGCCACAGAGATACCTCTTTGCTTTTCAATATCCATCCAATCGGAGCGCGTACCCATGTCGATCTTATTCGACTTCACGGCACCAGCAATCTGTATAGCACCACCGAAAAGCAGGAGTTTTTCCGTCAATGTGGTTTTTCCCGCATCTGGGTGGGCAATGATTCCGAAGGTTCTTCTTTTGTGTATTTCTTGTGTTAAAGTTGACATCTGCGCTTCCTGACTTTGAGGCGCAAATTTAGAATATCTTTCTGTCAACTTACTTATTTCCTTTGAGGACAGTTACGATTTTAGGCGAGAGAGCTTTCTTCGAACCAGGATGGAATAGTTACTTGTTTCGTTTGCCTATGTCCGCAATAGCTACAGCGATACTCTTTCTCCAACAGTCCTTCTGCTAAATCTGTTGGTTCTTTGATCACTGTTTCATTTATGTCTTTCAATGTTCTGAAATCACACTCTTCACATAATAGGTGATGGTAATGCGTATCATACTTTTCGATCACTTTTTCACCAGTGTTTTCATTGAGCCATATATCATAGTCGGCGCTAAAAGCATTTTCCTCTTCGAGCATTTCCTTTGTCATATGTGCATTTTCCTCTTCTTCGCTAAGCAAAAGTAGGGGCTTACCATTAATCGGAGAATACATAGGCTTAAACCGAATACGGGTGAGTCTTTTTTCTAAGATGAACGGGTAATAATATTTCAAAATCACCCAACAGGTAAAACCTACGGCATAGGCAATAATTCCAGCAAAGAATGCAACAAAGAAATATTGGAAGATCGGTATATCACCCATCCAAATACTCGCTCCATAAAAGAAAAATAAACCAACACCAACAGAAAAGAAGTAGGAAGCTTTTCTTAATCTTCTTGATTCTTCCGCTGTTGCGAATCTATATTTTTCTGATCTACGCGCTAATCTTTTCAAATCCACATAGTATTTTATTTGAATGATCAATGCGATAACAAAACATAACCATCCTGTAAAAAGGATTATTTCAAACCAATTATCTGCTAGTGTTTTCATATCATTTATGTTTAAAGATTGAAATAACATAAGATGCTCAATAAAAACTATGAGGATAGTTAGTCTGAAAACTGATAGAAATCAATAAAAAGATTGATGTCCCAAAAAAACTGATATGCTCGGTGACTACTTACATTCTTGGCTTTATAGTTCTTGTGCATCTTAGCCGCACTAGCCATGAATTGGCTGCAAAACTTAATCGCTTGGTACTACATCTAATATATACCATTGGTGGTATGTGAAGAGCATTAACCCTAAATTGCATCATTTTGAATGCTTCCCTGCCTGACGTATGACTTGAATGACGCAGCTTAGGTTTAATTCATTATAAAAATGTGGGAGTAAAATATTATATCACCACCGAAAAAAAATGCGAAAACCAGTTCGATACCTCATTTATTTCATCATTGGAATAATGTTGTTTTATACGCTTAGACAAGAAGGAAATGAAGATACACTAACGACCTTACATGAATATGCACCGGTCATTATCATATCTATTTTCGCCTTAATGCTTTTTGTAAGAAGTATAATAGAGAAAAAGAACCGAGAAGAATAAAATTTCCAAACCCGTAAACCAAAGTTTTACTCTTTTTTAAAGTCCTAAATGATAACCCTGCAGGAACGGGTCATTTCAAAAGACAGATAGTATGTCATTGTATAATGCCATAACAGTCGGCTTCTGCTTCCACTTGCAATAAAGTCCTTGCATCACATATGACATTCTGTCATAATCTTCCATTTGGCACAACCATTGTCATTAAGACGGAGAATAAGAAATTAAGGAGCTTAAAATAATATAAGAATGGGAAAAATTATCGGTATAGACTTAGGTACTACCAACTCTTGTGTGGCGGTAATGGAGGGAAACGAGCCTGTCGTTATACAAAATAGCGAAGGTAGACGTACCACACCATCTATCGTTGCTTTTTTGGACAATGGTAATGGCGAAAGAAAAGTAGGTGATCCTGCAAAAAGACAGGCGATCACCAATCCACAGAATACAATTAGCTCGGTGAAGAGATTCATGGGTAAAAAGTTTTCTGAGGTATCGGCAGAAAGAAAAAACATGTCTTACAGTTTAGATGCCGGATCAAATGATGTGGTTCGAGTAAAAATTGGAGATAGACATTATACTCCTCAAGAGATTTCAGCAATGATTCTTCAGAAAATGAAGTCAACGGCTGAAGACTTTTTAGGTCACGAAGTAACAGAAGCTGTAATCACAGTGCCTGCTTATTTTAATGATGCGGAAAGACAAGCAACGAAAGAAGCAGGTCAAATAGCAGGATTGGAAGTAAAAAGAATTATTAATGAGCCTACAGCTGCAGCGCTAGCTTATGGGTTAGATAAGAAAAATGCTGAAATGAAGATTGCTGTGTATGACCTTGGTGGTGGTACATTCGATATTTCAGTCTTAGAATTAGGTGATGGTGTTTTTGAAGTAAAATCTACGAATGGTGATGTTCATCTTGGTGGTGATGACTTTGATGCAGTAATCATGAATTGGTTAGCAGAAGAATTCAAAAGTGACGAAGGTATTGATCTTAGAAAAGATCCAATGGCTCTTCAGAGATTGAAGGAAGCTTCAGAGAAAGCTAAAATAGAGTTATCGAGCTCATCTTCTACAGAAATAAACTTGCCATATATCATGCCTGTTGATGGTATACCAAAGCATTTGGTAAGATCATTAAGCAGAGCAAAATTTGAGCAGCTAGCAGCTGATTTGATCAGAAGATCAATGGAACCTGTGAAAGCAGCTTTAAGAGATGCGGACTTGTCACCTTCTGAAATTGATGAAGTAATTCTTGTTGGTGGTTCAACGCGTATTCCTAAAATACAGGAAGAAGTAGAGAAATTTTTTGGCAAAAAGCCGTCTAAAGGTGTAAACCCTGATGAAGTTGTAGCGATTGGTGCGGCTATTCAAGGCGGTGTTTTAACTGGTGAAGTAAAAGATGTGTTGCTTCTTGATGTTACGCCTCTTTCTTTAGGAATTGAAACAATGGGTGGTGTAATGACCAAGCTTATTGAATCTAATACGACTATTCCTTCTAAGAAGTCTGAAACCTTCTCTACAGCTGCGGATAATCAGCCTTCTGTAGAAATTCACGTTTTACAAGGTGAAAGACCGATGGCAAAGGATAACAGAAGCATTGGTAGATTCCATTTGGATGGTATTCCACCATCACCAAGAGGAGTTCCTCAAGTTGAAGTAACCTTTGATATTGATGCAAATGGTATCTTGAGCGTATCGGCTAAAGATAAAGGCACTGGTAAAGAGCAAAACATTAGAATCGAAGCGTCTTCAGGATTGTCTGAGGAGGATATCGAGAAAATGAGACAAGAAGCTCAAGCCAATGCTGACAGTGATAAAGCTGCTAAAGAGCAAGTGGAAAAAGTAAACCAAGCAGATTCTTTGATTTTCCAAACAGAAAGTCAGATGAAAGAATATGGCGAAAAGCTTTCTGAAGGAAACAAAACGGCCATTGATGGTGCTTTAACTAAGCTTAAAGAATCACACGCAGCGAAAGATTTGGCTGGAATAGACGCTGGTATGGAAGCATTGAATGCAGCATGGCAAGCGGCTTCTCAGGAGATTTACGCGGCTCAGCAAGGTGCTGAAGGTGCAGATAAAGCGCAGGGTGCAGATCCAACTGGTGGAGCGGCTGAAGCAGGAGCAGATGCTGATGTCTCAGATGTTGAATTCGAAGAGGTTGAGGACGAGAAGAAATAAGTCATAAACCCTATTACATAAATGGAATCCCCGCTCATTAGAGTGGGGATTTTTTATTTTTAAGCTTGATTATAACGCGCTATACTTTTATTGCATCCGAATTTAAGCGACGAGGATTGAATACTTTCTGGAAAAAACATATCACTAGCCCCGTAATTAATGCAATTGGCAGAAAAATCTCCAACCGGCATTTTCAAGAAGCCCCCATTTTCATTGGAGGCTGTGGTCGCTCGGGGACAAGTCTTTTATTATCAATTCTTTCTGCTCATGCTAAGATATTTACTTTCCCTCACGAAGTAGACGCCCACACGTCTTGGATTGAAAAAGGAGGAAAAATCATTCCCGAAAGAATTGATCGTTTGTATCGACATTTGATCTGGTCTTCCATACCAAAGAGTGCAGATCGCTGGTGTGAGAAGCGCCCTTATAATGTTAGGTATATACCTGAAATTCTATCATACTATGGAGCGCAATGTAAGTTTATCCATATCATTCGTGATCCGAGAGCAGTATGTACATCCATCCATCCAGAAAAACCAAAGGAGTATTGGGTTCCGATAGAACGCTGGGTCACTGACGTTTCGGTTGGATTGTTATTTGAAAATAATCCACAGGTATCCACCGTAAAGTATGAAGACTTAGTAGGCAATACTCAGTTGACCATAGAAAACCTTTGTCATTTTCTGGGAATAGAATATGATCATAGGATCAAAGAATGGCTTCAATATGCGCGTGTGAAAACTAATCGAGCGTGGTTTGATGAGCTAGGGGAGATTCAGTCGGATTCACTCCACAAATGGAAAGAGGCTGAACATAGCCAACGTATTCAGGAAATATTGAACCATAAAGAAGTGCTACTCTTGATGAAACGACTTGATTATGCTCAGTGAAGATCTTTGATATCTAAATCCAAGATTATTTCTTAATATTTCTTTCAGAATGTCATTCTCAGCTTGACTGGGAATCTCATGAGGGAGTTCCGAAATTACTCAGAAGACTTTTCACCCTTTTGAGTCGTATCGAATGGTCGTTTTTATAGAAAACGCGCCTTGTCAACCACTAAAACCTTAGCAATAGAAATCGTCACATCGAGGGAGATGTCCCCTTAAGATCTGTAATCTGATTTCGAGAGGAGCAACGCTATGTTCGCAAAATGAGACTCCAGTCTTGCTCGTACCTCACAAACCGGAATTAAGAGCTTTTAATGAAATCCTTGTGCAGAGCATCACTCTCAGCTTGAACGTGAATCTCATGAAGTGATGTTCGAATCATACAGGGGGATTCTACGGATCAAGTAGGAGATTTCAAGCTCATAATTGATTTTTTGCATGCTTTAAGCTCTATAACCTATGTTGTATGTCCCCATTTAAACACAAAAAAACCCTGACGAAATCGTCAGGGTTTTTACACCTATTGGGTTAAGTATAATTTCTTAGTTCTTGGTTAGGGTGATAGCCGAAGAAGTTTTGTCATTAACATTAATTTCTACTGTGTAGTTACCAGCTTCAGTTACAGGATAGTTTGGATCTGTAGAATATCCATCAACACCCCAATTGAAATCCCATAATTCATCCGTGCGTATTTTAAACTCACCAACGACTAAGTCAAGCGTGATAGACCAAACAGCTATATTACTACCGCTTTGAGTCATATTCGTGTCACCATCCCAACCAGTTGGTGTTGCGCTTCCAATGATTCCAACTTCAGTTTTAGTGAATGAAATCTCACCAGATGTTGGATTCATAATCATAATATAAACTCCTGCGTCTGCTGCACCTACGAGTACATCACCACCACCAGAAACGAGGCTCGTTCCTCCAGGGAATTCTGCTCCACCCCATTGAGTGCCCCAATCTGCATTTGCTCTATACTTGAAAGCGCCTTCGTAAAGGGCCATGACATGTCTGAAAGTACCATCGCCAAAGTCTCTAAGGTTAGTATCGATTCCCCATCCAGTATCATCGCCAGTTGTGGCAGAACCTATGATGCTGATTGACGGAAACTTGATAAATTCAAACTGATAGGCGAGTGTGTTATCATTGAAAGAAACCTTATAAAATGCTTCACTCATTGTAGAAGGAATAGTAATAACAGCTCCTCCAGCATCAGCTACATCGTCCGGCTCATTATCACCCCATGTCATAGTGTTGTTAAGGCCAACTCCTTCAGCGAAGAAGAATTGATCTCCTGCTTTTAATATTACTTCGGAGATTGTCCAAGTATTGTCTGCATCTAAAGAGAATTGATAATCGGCAGAACCTGCGAAACTATTGAACGAACCAAGCATATATAGCTCATCTACGTTCTTTGCTATTTCTACTGTAGGAGTCATTGTATAAGCGAAAGAGACATCATTGAATAATATGTCAAAATTGCCCTTGAAGCCGCAACCCGTGTTACCATCTTGTTCGCCACCAGTCTTTGATTCCATCACACCATCACAGTCCTTATCACTCCAGTCTTCGTTAGTCGCGACTGTAGCATCAAAGTCAGGATTTGCTGAAAATTTAAATTCATCTCCTTCTAAAAGGTCAATCCCCTTTAATTCCCATAAATTGTCACCAATAAGCTCAAATTTATAGTCCTCTCTATCACTGCCATCTGCAGCTCCACCCCAACCGGTAAAAGAACCTAGAATGTACATTTGTGGATAGTTGGCATTAAACGGAAGATCAAAAACGTTGAACGCTTGAATAAAAGGTGCACTGCTAAGACTTACAGCATCAGTAGCAATTACAGTAATCGTGTAATCTCCAACTGCTAAAGCCGCTGATCCATTATCTGCTGCTGCCCAAGTTACGGTAGCGCTTGTTCCAGAAACTGTCGATGTGGTAGTACCAATCGACTCACCATCAGCATCTTTCAATGTGATAGAAACGGAGGCTAGTGGAGATTGCTCTCCGTCTGATACCGATACTACGATATCAAAACCCACACCTACTTTTACGGCCCCATTGGGGGTTACTTCACCTACAACAGGAGCGATATCCAGTGTATCAAAGCGACTCGTGATTTCTTCATCATCACAGGCTAAAATCAAACCGAACACGAGGAGCGGAGCGATCATCTTAGCTAAAAATTTCTTCATACTTCTTAACATTAAAATTTTACAACATGAATCATCAATTGAACACTATTCTGTTCAAATCGAAATTTAAACAATGTAATTATCTCAAAAATTGAATTAATAACCTCATGTTTTTTACCCAATTTTTATTGCAATCGATTGCAAAAATCAAATTGAGTAAGAAAAATGTTTTTTTATGGGTTAATCCTGTTTTCTGGGATATTTTGCACTCAATTAAAGTGTGAAGAAGTATGAAGAAATTAACTGGATTATTAAGTCTGCTGCTACTAGCGAGTGGCCTAAATGCGCAAATGATAAGTTTGAACCCTGCTGATGCTGATGGCGATAATGAGGTCTCCATCATTTTTGATGCTGCCGTAGGAAATGGGGAGATGGTGGGTGCCGATAAAGTCTACTGTCATTTAGGTGCTATCGTAAGTGGTCCGGATGGTACTGACTGGCAAAATGTCGTTGGTAACTGGGGACAAGATGATGGCATTGGCGAGATGTCCAAAGTAAGTGGCGAGTCTGATAAGTGGGAGCTCAAATTATCTCCTAGCGCTAGAGCTTATACGAGTACACCAGAAGGGCAGACCATTTTTCGACTATCGATGGTTTTTCGAAGTGCTGATGGAGCTATCAAGGGAACGCAAGTTCCCGGGGAGTATAGTTGGGGTACCGTAGAGGGAAACCAAGACAATTATGTTGATCTCAATGTAGAAGCTTACATTAACCTTACCTCACCCCAATTTGCCGACGTGTTTTTAGTAAGTGGTGAAGCTTTGGAGATAAGAGGAGAATTGTCTGCAACTGCCTCCGAGCTCAAGATTTCGATTACCGAAGCTGGGGAAGAAACTATAGAAAACCAGACCAATGTATCCAGCTTGAACTATGATTATACTCCCAAAGGAGAGAATGAAATCATTATAGTAGTTAGTGGTACCATAAGTGGAATAGCTGTCAACGCATCTAAGACGGTGAATGTAAGTATCAGAAATTCAAATAATGAATTAGCGCTCCCTTCAGGACTAATAAAAGGAATCAACTATCATGAAGATGATACGAAAGTTACTTTGGTTCTTGAAGCTCCAGGAAAAGATTTCGTTTATGTCGTGGGGGATTTTACCAATTGGAGCGTAAGTGCTGATTACCAAATGAATGTCACACTAGATGGTGAGATATTCTGGCTTGAAATCTCCGGATTGACCAGCGCAAAAGAGTATGTTTTCCAATACTGGGTAAATGGAACGGAAGCTAGAGTTGGGGATCCATATGCTGAAAAGATAGCAGATCCTTGGAATGATTCTTCTATTCCTGAAGAGGTTTATCCTTCAAGTCAAATTCCAGCGTATGATAAGACGGATTATCAAATAGCCAGTGTCTTACAAACAGCACAAGTTCCTTACGAATGGGCGCAAAGTGAAGAAACTTGGAAACGGCCAAAGCAAAATGAGTTGGTGATTTATGAATTACTTGTGCGTGATTTTGTAGGAAGTCATAGTTACACCGACTTGATAGATTCATTGTCTTACTTAAAAGGCCTTGGGATCAATGCGATCGAGCTGATGCCAATAATGGAGTTTGAAGGAAATGAAAGTTGGGGCTATAATCCTATGTATTTCTTTGCACCAGATAAATATTACGGTACCGAGGATGATCTAAAAAAATTCATTGAAGCTGCTCACCAGCAAGGAATAGCCGTGATACTCGATATGGTCCTCAATCATGCCTTTGGCCTCAATGCTATGGTTAAAATGTATTGGGATCCATCCAAAAACACGGTAACTGATGACAGTCCATGGTTTAACCCCGTAGCAACTCACCCTTTTAATGTAGGTTTTGATTTTAATCATGAGAGTCAATACACGAAGGACTTCATGGATACGGTCAACCATTACTGGATTAATGAATATCATTTTGATGGTTATCGTTTTGACTTGTCTAAGGGTTTTACGCAAGTAAATTCTGGAGATGATGTTGGTGGATGGTCTTCTTACGATGCGAGCAGAGTGGCATTGCTCAAAAGAATGAAAGAGGAGATACGAAAATATGACGATGATGCATACATCATTCTGGAACATTTTGGGGATAATCAAGAGGAAACCGAGTTAGCGCAAAATGGCATGATTATGTGGCGAGGGAAAGGCTTTGATTTTCATCATGCAATGGGAGGCTCGTCTTCGAATTTTGGAGGTGCAGATGTTAACTCCCATGTAGCCTTTATGGAAAGCCACGATGAGCAGCGACTATTATTCGAAACGTATCTAAACGGCCAATCTATTCCGGGATATAACACAAGAGATACGCTAAATGCTTTGGAAAGAGCTAAAATGGCTGCTGCGTTCTTTTTCACATTGCCTGGGCCTAAAATGCTATGGCAGTTTGGAGAACTTGGCTATGACATAGACATTAACTTCAATGGACGAGTAGGCAACAAACCATTGCCTTGGGGCGAAGGTAACTTGGGGTATTATGAGAATGAATTTCGCCAGCACCTGCTCACTGTCTATCGGGAGTTGCTTAATACGCGAAAAGAATATTCGTCAATTTGGAATAGCGCTGGTTCTACCTACGAGACCAAGCTCTCGGGGAACACCAAATATATTTCCATTGACAATGGAGTTGTTGATTTTACGATCATCGGAAACTTCGGTTTGGAAGCAGCGAGTATTGATCCTCATTTTACCCACACAGGCATTTGGTACGATTATTTTTCTGGCGAAGAAATTAATGTGAGCAATGCAAATAGCGAAATATCATTGGCCATCGGGGAGTTTCATGTTTATACAGATTCCAAAATTTCAGATGGATTTGATGATGTAATAGCGATCTATCAAAACCCAGTAACCATCTCGCCTGATAGGTTTGGGATGAGCGATGAAATTACCATCACTTTTGATGCTAATCAGGCCGATCCTGATGGTACTAATGGGCTTGTTGGAGCCAGTGAGGTGTTGCTTTATTCGGGAGTTGTCAAGAATTCACCAACTAATCCACTTTCAGATGTTGTGGATGGTATCGCTGGCACCATGACAAAAGTTTCTGGGGAGACAGATAAATGGGAAATTACCCTTACACCAAAAGATTATTATGGGGTGTCTGCAGAAACTAACGTTTTTAAAATAGGAATGTACTTTAAAGACAATAGCGGAAATTTGGGTAAAGGATTTAGAGGCACGACAATTTTCGCAAGTGTTAATCAGTCGGGAAATATTGTAACAGTAACTCCTCTGGGTTTTAATAAGGATACGGAAATAATCTTAACTTTTGATGCCGCTTTGGGCCAAGGCGAGTTGGCAAATGCAGGCGCAGTGTACATGCATGGTGGTGTTGTGACAAGAGATACGGATGCGCCTACAGGGAATGATTGGGCGAACATTGTAGGGAATTGGGGCGAAGATGATGGTATTGGCAAAATGGCCAAAGTGCCAGGGTCGGATACAAAATGGCAATTGATCATGACACCTGCGAGCTATTACAACTTGGCAGCAGATCAAGACATTCATTGGTTATCTATGGTTTTTAGATCAGCAGATGGAAATGCCAAAGGGACGGGGGCTGCTAATTCGACCTTCGAAAATGGAATAGTCACGGATAATGGAGATATTTTCGTCAGAGTCACAGGACTCGATGGAGGTGGCGAAGAATTAGCCACAAATGATGCATTTGTGATGAATATATATCCTAACCCTTCCTATGGGGAGATAACCATCATCAACCCTACGGGCAATGAGGCGGTCATTAAGATATTCGATGTTTCGGGACATTTTGTAAGTGAGAAGTCTTTTGGGCAAAACACCAATCTTGATTTACGGTCATTTGAATCAGGCGTATACTTTCTAAAAATTCAAACAGGAGATTTAAGTGAAACTAGAAGGATTATTATCAAATAATCCTTCTGACTTACTTTTACATTTTTATAACCAAGCGAATTTGATTCAATGAATAGATTCATGATGCTGACCATCATATCGGCGACTATTTTTTATACGGGGTGTAAAGAGAACACCCAATATTTAACGACTCTGGAAAACCCTGAGACATTTCAATCTGCCATGAAGCGATTGACAGATATCATTGTTCATGATATCTTTTCACCACCGGTGGCAAGTAGAGTATATGTATACCCTAATGTGGCTGCATATGAGGTTTTGGCACAAGCCAAGCCGTCCCGCCTCAAGTCCTTAGCAGGTCAGTTAAAAGGCCTCTCAAGTATTGAAAAGCCTGGAGTGGATGTCAATGCCGAACTAGCTTCCATACATGCGTTTTTGAGAGTAGGTAAAACCTTAATTTTCTCGGAAAATAAAATGGACGCATTCACAGAGGCATTGTATTCGAAGTTGGAAAATGAGGGCTTGCCTAGTCGGGTAAAAAAAGCATCCTTGGCTTATGGCGATAAAGTAGCGGAGCATGTGCTAGCCTGGGCGGACAAGGATATGTATAAGCAGTCGCGCACTTATCCAAAATATACCGTACAAAAGGAAACTTTCTTGTGGAAGCCAACGCCTCCTGATTATATGGAAGGAATAGAGCCACATTGGAAAAAAATAAGACCCATGATTCTGGATTCCTCTAATCAATTTCCGCCAATCCCACCACTAGCGTTGACAATGGAGAAGGATAGTGAGTTTTACAAGCAGCTATTGGAAGTATACGAGGTAGGTAAATCATTGTCAGGAGAGCAGCAAGAAATCGCTAAATTTTGGGATTGTAATCCTTTCGTTTCTCATCATAGAGGACATGCCATGTTTGCCACCAAAAAGATAACGCCTGGTGGACATTGGATGGGTATTACCGCAATAGCGACAAGAAATGCCAAGGCCGATTTCACAGAAACGGTAGAAGCATATACAAGAGTTTCTGTATCGCTTTTTGATGCATTCATTAGCTGCTGGGATGAAAAATGGAGAACGCTTGTTATACGTCCCGAAACCTTGATTAATCAATACATGGATGAAGAGTGGGTGCCTTTACTGCAGACACCTCCATTTCCTGAATATACAAGCGGGCATAGTGTAATTTCCACCGCAGCGGCCATTACGTTGACTGATTTTTATGGGGAAAATTTCAACTTTACGGATACTACCGAAAATGAATATGGTTTGCCAACACGATCTTTTGATTCCTTTATTTCAGCATCACAAGAAGCAGCTATTAGCAGAATGTACGGTGGCATACACTACATGATGGCGATAGACAATGGTGTGGATCAAGGAGATAGAGTTGGAAAATTTGTCGTGGCTAACATTCATACTACTGTAACCCCAGGTATTATACAAAATCAATAAATGATGATTAAAAAACATATCACCCAACTTTTAGCAGCAGGATTAATCCTGCTGTTTTTTTCTTGCACTCAGCCTGAGAAAACCACCACCCAGATACCAGAAAGCACTCAGAATAGATATAAACCTTGGGAGGATATTCCTGAGATTTTTGAAGCCGTACAAATGCAGGCAATATTTCATGACTCTAAGACATTTGTAGACTACACCCCAACAAAAGATCTGGCGACAATTAAGAATACCTATTCTATTGAGTCTTTAGAAATTGATTTTAGCTTGAAAGCATTTGTCGCAGCAAATTTTAAAGCACCAAAATCATACGATTTTCCACAGATGGAAATAGAGGATATTGCTTTGAATCTGACAAAAAAATGGGAGTATCTTACTCGTGAAGCGGCAGATCAAAATGATTTTTCCACCTTGATTGCAATGCCAAAGCAATATGTGGTGCCAGGAGGTAGATTCAGAGAGGTGTATTATTGGGACAGCTACTTTACCATGATTGGCCTGGGAGTCTCTGACCGCACAGACTTGATTGGTGCAATGCTGGACAATTTCGCATTCCTTATTGAAGAAGTAGGTTTTATTCCCAATGGTAATAGAACGTATTACTTGGGAAGAAGTCAGCCGCCATTTTTTGCTTCTATGGTCGCGCTTTATGGCAAGTTGACTAGCGAAGAGCAAATGCTCAAATACCTTCCTGCCATTCAAAAGGAATATGATTTTTGGATGTCTGATTCAGACTTACTTAGTGAGAAAAATCAAACAGCACGACGAGCCGTTTGGATAGCCGATGGGGTGGTGATGAATCGCTATTGGGACGATCTTGATTTTCCAAGACCAGAATCCCATCGCGAAGATGTAGCGTTGGCCGAGCATCTCGATGGCAAAGCAAAAGATCAATTGTACCGAAATTTAAGAGCAGGAGCTGAATCAGGCTGGGATTATAGTACTAGATGGTTTAGTGATAAAGAAAAGTTTTCTACCATTCGAACCATGGAGATTGTTCCGGTTGATTTAAATAGTTTGTTACATCAAGTCGAAAATATTTTAGCACAATTATATGCCAATGATGGCAAAGAGAATCTGGCTAAAGACTACACTGCTAAGGCGGAAAAAAGAAGAGATGCCATTAACAAATATTGTTGGAATGAGCAGCTAGGCGGGTACACGGATTATGTTTTCACAAAAAGCGAACAGGAAAGTCAATTGACTTTGGCGGGTTATTATCCATTGTATTTCAAAATAGCGACGGAAGCACAAGCCAAAACGCAAATAGCGAATTTGGAGCAGTTTTTAATGCCTGGAGGGCTTGTTACTACAACCATTGAGAGTGGTCAACAATGGGACGCGCCAAATGGCTGGGCACCACTACAATGGATTGGCGTCAAAGGCTTGCAACATTATGGCGCCAATGCAGAGGCAAGTGAAGTTGCGCAGCGATGGATTCGTGTCAATAAGAAAGTCTTTGACAATACAGGAAAGATGATGGAAAAGTACAACGTGATGGATACCACTTTGTTGGCCGGAGGAGGCGAGTATCCGACCCAAGATGGTTTTGGCTGGTCCAATGGCGTGCTACTAGGATTAATGTCAGAAAACGCCAAGTACTGAGGCGCTATTATGGGATTGAAATTTAATTGGAAGAACTAACTGTAGCAGGCATTTTGGCATTATCACAGTCAACAAAACTTATAATCTGAGTTCGATTTTTAAATAGGTAAAATGCCTTCTATAATGGTTAATTTGAGTCTTGGTGAAAATTTCACTGTTTGAGCGGAGTGATAGACTCGCCTAATGGGTTGGAATTTTTCCCGCAGGCGATCCTGCGGTCTTTTACGGTGCGACGATTCGCCGGTGCGACGACTCAGACAAGAAAAAATGGCTAGCCGTCCGCGGAGAGCCGCTCGGCTTGAGGCGAAAACTGTATTAAATGCTCAAAACGATTATTTTGACCTTAATTTGA
>JBLIIJ010000026.1:0-41943 GCA_047635055.1 Cyclobacteriaceae bacterium
TGGGTTCTGGCATTGGTCGTATTATAGGCCAGATGAATTCCGCTAAGCTTCCTGAACCATAGTTTAAAACTAACGGCATGTTCACAGTAGTTCTTTATAGAACCGTGGAAGAAACCGTGGAAGAAACTGCGGGAATCATCCTAAAAGCCATGCGCGAAAACCCTAAAATCACTGCTAAAGGCTTGGAAGAAATCACGGGCTTGACAAGAAGAGGAGTAGAGTATCATATCGATAAATTAAAAAAGGGAAAGCAAATCAAACGAGTAGGATCAACAAAAGCTGGGCATTGGGAACTCACCGTTCAAAACTCATAATTCATAAAACATGGCAATGCAGCATTTAAAGAAGACCATATATCAGCGCTTCTCACATCAATATTTCGTTCTCCAATTGCTGTCAACATGTTGAAATTCAGCATTCATACTCTCCCAAAATCTTCAAATCCATAGATCAAGCATCAGTTAAACAAAGCAGTGTCTTCCACAGGTTTGAGGTACATTTCCTCATGTTTGAAGTTAAAAAAAACATGACCTTGACCGTCGTAGATTTTCAAATCGCATCGTAATCCAATTTTGGTCATGACTATACAATAGTATTCTCCTGTTTCAACTGGTATAAGTCTATCCTCGTCTCCCAGCATAAACAGCGTAGGTTGCGTCTGATCATTTAAGTTGTATGAGGGAGAGAGAAGTCTTTGTAGTAGTCCATTACTCTATTATATCCATAGCATGACAAAGGTTGGTTGATGGTTATGGTATTAGTTTATATACTCTTTACATCTTTATTTATTATTTTCAATTTGTGCATGATCTGCATGTAGATGGTGGACATGGAGAGGGAATAAAGTATAAAATTATATAGCTCCTGTGAGCTAATTTTTAGCTTTAGATCATTTTGTCCCCTTTGAAAAAGCAAAACACCAAACAAACGCCCTCAAAGAACTTATCAAGTTTGTAATGATAAAAGGAGATTAAATTCTCAGACATACAACTAAAAGATTAAAATATTTATGAGATTCTTAGGTATTGTTTTTACGCTGATTATACTTCTCTTTTTTACAAGTTGTGACCATTCCAAAAATGTAAAAACAAGGGAAATAGTGCCCTTCGATTTTAATTGGAAATTCTCGCTAGGTGATTTTGCAGATGCACAACAGCCTGATTATTCTGACGATGAATGGCGGAATCTTCATGTTCCTCACGATTGGAGCATTGAGGGGGATTACGATAGCTTGAATCCGGCTGGAATTGCTGGGGCATTTCTACCTGCAGGGGTTGGTTGGTACCGGAAGTCATTTGATTATCTTCCAGAATGGGAAGGAAAAAAAGTAAGGATCGCTTTTGATGGTGTCTACCTAAATTCAACCGTATGGATCAATGGTCAAGAGTTGGGTACACGACCAAATGGATATATTGGTTTTGAATATGATTTAACAAATTATCTGACAAAAGCTAAGAACATCATTGCCGTTAAGGTCGATCATTCACAAGCACCTAGTGGCAGATGGTACACAGGATCTGGTATTTACAGACATGTAAATTTGATAGTTACAAATCATACACACATTGCTCCAGGTGGTGTGTTCGTAAACACTCCTAACATTAATGAAGATCAAGCCAATGTATCGATAGTTATTGAGGTGGTAGGTCGAATCGACGCTGATATTCAAATATTAGGAAAAATTTTCTCGCCTGATGGTAAAATGGTGGTGGAGAAGAATTTTGGTCTTGATATGGGACAATCTATAGCCAATGTTGAGTTCACGGTTCCATCTCCTCTACTTTGGTCACCAAACCATCCAGCCCTTTATTCTTCTGAGCTGCAAGTCATTTCTGAGGGAAATGTCATTGATGAGGTCTCTACACCGTTTGGGATAAGATCCATAGACATTAGCACTGATGGATTATTTGTGAATGGAGATAAGACGATTCTCAAAGGAATATGCATGCATCATGATGCAGGAGCTGTTGGGTCTGCTGTACCGGAAGATATTCTATACGATCGGTTGAAAATGCTGAAAGAAATGGGTTGCAATGCGATACGCACCACACACAATCCTTTTGCGCCAGAATTTTATGCAATGACAGACTCTATGGGATTCCTAGTTATGGATGAGGCTTTTGACGGCTGGGAAAAGGAAAAAGCTGAATTCGATTATGGACTTTACTTTGAGGATTGGTGGGAACAAGACCTTACTAGTTTCATCAAAAGAGATCGAAATCACCCAAGCGTGATTTTGTGGAGCATTGGTAATGAGGTCAGAGGATATACCGACGAAACTCAAAAAATGCTCGTTGAACATGTGAAAAGCCTTGACAGTACCAGAGCTATTACGCAAGGGAGAGGGTACTATGGCAAATGGATCGATATTGCTGGATTCAACGGTCATGGAGAATTCAAAAAAGGACTTAATGATTTCAGGGAGGATCACCCAGTAAAGCCTATTATTGGTACAGAAATAACCCACTCATACCAGACTAGAGGTATATATCGAACCAAAACGTGGTATCGCGCAAGAGATTTTCCTGCACCTTGGGAGATACCTAACAGTGGAAAATTTGAGCGTATCAGGGACAAGATATTTCTTGTTGATGATCTCACGGAAGAAGAGGTTTTTACCGGAATTGACCCAACGTATCAATCCTCTTATGATAACTCCTTGGTTCGTATGAATGTTCGCGATTATTGGAAAAGCACAAAGGACAAACCATGGTTTTTAGGTGCTTTTCGTTGGACTGGGTTTGATTATCTGGGAGAGTCATTTGGATGGCCGGCACGAACGATGAGTTTTGGAGTGATCGACCTGGCGGGATTTGAGACCGATATTTACTATCTCTATCAAAGTATTTGGTCGGACGAACCGATGGTTCACCTGTTACCACATTGGACGCATCCAGGAAAAGAAGGAGTGCAAATCCCGGTTGTAGTTTACACCAATTGCGGCGAGGCAGAGCTCTTCCTCAACGGCAAGTCACTTGGAAAAAAAGAGATGACCGATGATCTACAACTTGTTTGGAAGGTGCCTTATCAGAATGGAGAACTTAAGGTTGAAACTAAAAACCCTCAAACAGGTGAGACTATTTCTAAGGCCTACCAGACCGCTGGTTATGCTGCGGGCTTACATTTTAATTTGAATAAAGAAACTATTCAAGCCAACGGCAAAGATGTAGTCATTGCTGAGATTTCTGTAGTTGATGATTCGGGCGTGGAAGTGCCAAATGCTGATAACCTGATTCATTTTAATGTCTCTGGGCCTGGAAAAATTATCGGAGTTGAGAACGGTGATTTACTGGATCTTTCTCCTAATAAGTCCTCAAAAAGAAAGGCGTTTAATGGAAAATGTCACGTATTGATACAGTCTTCAGGTGATACAGGAGTTATTAAAATTGAAGCTTCTTCTGAGGATTTAAGTGCCAAGACAATAAAAATTGAAGTGGTATTGTAAAACTGACTTGAAATTAAATTAGATCTGGTTTTGGAAATCAAATACCAGCAGGTATTTATGGATAATTCCCTGTATAGAACCGTATAAGGCATGATTTTTTGCTTGTAGAATTCAGTTATAATAGCTAATTGATTACCTGCAAAAATAGTTTTATTAAGTAAGATGAAGCAGAAATTGAAATCAAGGAATGAACAGCGCTTAATAAACTGATATTAGATCCGTGGATATTTATCTGAATCACTGTTAAAAGAATCCTTGTGATATTTAACCCGCATTATTCATATTATTGTGGTTAAACTTGGCACAAGTGATTGATTCTCTTTTGGTTATCAAAAGGTTCATAGTGATTTCAATAGCCCAAATTTGGGCTATGATAAAACATGCTGAATTCAATCAATCCCGCCTATAATCTGTGAGTTACAGGTTCTCAATAATTACTACCGGAATTATTCGGGTTAAGGCCTGGAAGAAGAGTTGTTGGGTTCTTTATAGGCTTTTTGGATTAGGTATTAGGAGAGGTTTGGTAACTCTTCGAAAAACAAAGGCGTATTTGGTAATCCTTTTGAGCAGTTTGAGCGAATGTCTGTTTTTCCTCTGAAGGGAAATACGGCGATTTAGGTTTGCTACTCATTTTGGCAGGTTAAGATTCTGTTTTTCTTACTGTTGACCTTTGCTCTGGCCTCATTACTTCCTACTAATGATGATTGTCTCATTTCATGCTTAATAACTTGAGGCTCCTTTGGCTTTTCCTGATAGTCTTTCGATGTTGTTGTCGATACTCCCATGAGAATATCCAGATTAAAACAATTGGAAAGAATCTCAGCAAGCAGTTGGTTAGGTAGAGTGTCCTTTACTTAGAATCTGGAGTGATTATAATTAAAGTTAAGTTATTCGTTGACTTATAGGTTGACTTGTCGAGGGAGGTAAGACTTCTCTTGCTAGATGCCTTTTATGTGCTTTTGATCCTTTTACCACACTTTATTGAATCAATTATCTACCATCTTGACTTGCATTTGGTGATACTTTTGAGAAAATCATTCATCATGATTCAGCTAATTAAAAATTAGAGTTGATCTAGATGATAGTTTGATTGGTTAGGTACACTTTTCGCTCTTTTGAGTTCGTGACCTTCAAAGATGACGCGTCAATTGCAAGAAATATTCATCATATAAGTTTTATGATAAAAGGTGAATTTGGAGAAATACGAACTTGTAAGTTTCTCTACTTCTGCAAGTGAGGTTGTCATTTATGGAGTTGACCATTTGAATATATCATGAAACGAAGATTACAGCCTTAATTTCAATTAACCATGATTGAAGTAATTCAAAATAAAAACATAGATGCAATACAAATTTTACCGGAGTATTTTAATTATTCTCATTGGGACAATCTGCTTTGAAGAAGCTCAATCTCAGGATAAACCATGGAATGACCCTTCAATACTTCATATAAACAGGATAGAAGCGCATGTAGATGCTGTTGCTATTATCAAAGATGATAATACTTCACAGCTCTCACTTAATGGATCATGGAAATTCCAATGGAGTCCAAACCCTGAAAAAAGGCCAAAGGATTTTTACAAAACAAAGTACGATTATTCTTCCTGGGATGATATTGAAGTTCCATCTAATTGGGAAATTAAAGGATATGGTATTCCGATTTATGCGAATGTTATCTATCCATTCGATTTTGAAGACCTAAAGGCACCTCAAGCGGACAACCCTGTAGGGTCATATAGGCGTTCATTTGAAATTCCAACTTCATGGAAAAACCGAAATGTCTATATAAAATTCAATGGAGTGCAGTCTGCATTTTTCATCTGGATTAATGGGAAACAGGTTGGTTATAGCCAGGGCAGTCGGACTCCTGCAGAGTTTGAGATTACGAAGTACTTAAAAAAGGGTGAAAATGATCTGGCCGTTGAAGTCTATCGATGGAGTGATGGATCATACTTAGAAGATCAGGATTTTTGGAGATTAAGTGGCATATTCAGAGATGTCACCTTGAGGAGTACTGATGAAGTACACTTATATGATTTTACTGTCACAGCGGATTTGCAAGTTGATTATAAAGAAGGTCTTTTCAACCTGGAAGGTTTAGTATCCAATCATGGAAATTTGCAGGAGATTACTGTTGAATATGATCTACAAGATGAGACCGGGATCGTATTGTCAGGACAAAAAAACCTAAAATTGAATGGGCAGAAATCATCTTTCGCATTTGATCAAACATCCGTGGCTAATGTCGATAAATGGAGTGCCGAAAATCCAATTTTGTATGATTTGAATATCCGGTTAATCAATTCAAAAGGGGAAAGAATCGAGGAGACTTCTTCCAAAGTAGGATTTCGAAAAGTAGAAATTGACAATGGAGTATTCAAAATAAATGGGAAAAGAGTGATTTTAAAAGGTGCTAACCGTCACGAACATGAACCGGAAACAGGACATGTCGTCAGCAGAGCGGGCATGATAGAAGATATTAAGCTCCTCAAGCAATATAATTTTAATGCGGTAAGAACGTCTCATTATCCAAACGTGAACGAATGGTATGATTTATGCGATCAATATGGTATTTATTTAATGGATGAAGCCAATATTGAGGCCCATGGTTTTGGTAATGAAAAGAATAACCGCTTAAGCTCTCATCCAGATTGGGAAATGGCATATATAGATAGGGTAGAGCGAATGGTCGCTCGCGATAAAAACCATCCAAGTATTATCATGTGGTCAGTAGGAAATGAAGCAGGTGATGGACCCAACATATGGGCGGCTTCAAAAAGAATTAAAGAGTTAGATAAGAGTAGGCCAGTACACTATCAAGGGTATTCCAAACATCTTGAATTCGATAGAGTGCCCAATGTAGTTGATGTTAATTCACATATGTATGCTTCAGCAAAGAAGTGTAGCAGGATGCTTAAAGAATTTCCAAAAATACCATTAATTCTTTGTGAGTATACTCATGCAATGGGCAATAGCAATGGCAACCTTAATGAATACTGGGATCAAATATATGCCAACCCTACTTTTACGGGTGCATTTGTTTGGGACTGGATGGATCAAGGTCTACTTCAGCCAGTTCCCAAACATTATCAGGTCGAAGGAGGAGCAACAAACTTCTATGCTTATGGAGGGTGGTTTGAGCAGGCAAGTGGAGCCGTACATGACAACAACTTCTGTATGAACGGTATATTGGGATCTGATAGGTCACCGCACCCTGGGGCAAAGTCATTAAAATATGTTCAGCGAAATATTCATGTCCTTTTTGATAAGGACAAACCTGATGTCGTGCTGGTTATCAACAAACACAATTTCACAAATCTCGAGAACCTTGTGGAAGGGTATTGGGAAGTGGTTAAGGACGGTAGAATTATCGATGATGGATTACTGCCAACTTTAAATATTGAACCGGATGACACTGTAGGTTATGATCTTGCGCTGAAGGAACTGGATGAGGAGGGTGAATATTTTCTCAACCTTTATTTTCGCTTAAAAGAAGATAGCTATTATGCGGAGAAGGGATTTGCAATCTCTCAACAACAGTTTTTGTTGAAACCTTTTAATCATAAGGTTGACAGGTCACCTATACCTGAATCGGAGATATTCTCTAGAGAAGAAAAAAATAAGGATTTAACTATTTTTAATGATTACTTTTCAGCTCGCTTTGATCTAGTTTCAGGAAAATTATTAAGCTACTATTTGCATGGACAAAGGATACTTGAGACGGGCCCAGAACCACAGTTTTGGAGAGCAACAACGGACAATGAGCGAGGGGCTGTTAAAAAAGGTGGGGGTAATAGGAATAAGCCTTTGGATATTTGGAAAAATAGTGGAGACTTTCAATTAACAAACTTTCAATCTATACTAAAACCAGATTCTGCAATCATTATAGTTAGTGCAGATCAACCCAAAATAGGCAGTAGCGTCGAGCTTCGGTATATTTTTCTAAGTGACGGGTCACTTGATTTTCAAATGAGCTGGGATCCACGTGATAAAAAATTACCAATGATGCCAAAATTTGGTTCTGAAATGATTTTGTCACCAGAATTTGATAATGTCACTTGGTATGGACAGGGTCCAGACCCAACCTATCCTGATAGACAGTTTGAGTTCATTGGTATTTATGATCGTAAGGTAGAAGATCTATGGGTTTCATACAACCGTCCTCAAGAAAATGGAAATAGAAGTGAAGTAAGGTGGGTTGACTTTCTAAATGAAAATGGACAAGGTGTCCGGGTCACCTCAAGCGATCTATTTAACTTCTCTGCGAGAAATAATTCGCAAAATGAAATAGCCAATGTTGAGTATGAATTCCAATTGTCAAAGAGTAATAGAATTTATCTTTCTTTAGATCAATTCGTCAATGGTATCGGGGGGACGACTAGCTGGGGTTCTGGTGCATATCCTCTTAATGAATATCGCCTTATGCCAGAAAAATATCATTTTCAATTTTCGCTGACACCAATAAGTAAATAGTTAGCGGAATCATTCCTTATTTATTATGCCCCTTAAAATGGGATATTTTGCCCACATCAGCTGGGTTTATTATTGCTGACGTTTGCTTAAGACTTATACAATCGATAAATCAATGTTTAAAAATCCAAACCAATCACTTTTCTACCTATTCCTTATTGGTACTTTAGCTTATAGTTGTTCTAATTTTAGACGTACTTCCCAGGTTCAAAGTCAAGCAGTGAAGCCCAATGTAATTTTTATTTTGGCAGACGATTTGGGATATGGAGATCTCTCTTGTTATGGACAGAAAAACTTCTCAACGCCTAATATTGATAAGCTTGCTGCGACTGGAATGATTTTCACACAGCATTATTCTGGAGCTACTGTTTGCGCTCCATCCCGGAGTGCACTCTTAACAGGTATGCATACCGGTCATACACCCATTCGTGGGAATAAGGAGATTAATCCTGAAGGACAGCATCCGCTTCCAGACTCTGTTTTAACGCTTGCGGAAGTATTCAAACAGGCAGGTTATAAAACAGGAGCTTTTGGTAAATGGGGACTAGGGTTTCCAGGCTCTGAGGGCACCCCAGCTAATCAGGGCTTTGATGAATTTTATGGGTATAACTGTCAAAGACTTGCCCATCATTATTACCCTTATTTTTTGAGGAGCAATGATGGTGTTGATTCACTGAGAGAAAATGCTGGAAAAGCAAAAGGTACTTACGCGCCAAATGTTATTCATGAAAAGGCAATTAGCTTTATAAAGGACAATAAAGACGAACCATTTTTCATGTTTTATCCAAGTGCTATTCCTCATGCTGAGATGGTCGCACCTGATTCGATCATGGATAAGTATCGAGGTAAGTTTATGCCAGAAAAAGCATACAATGGTTTAGATGACGGACCTAATTATAGAAAAGGTCCTTATGAATCGCAAGAAGCATCTCATGCGGCATTTGTTGCTATGATAGACCTACTAGACCAACAGGTAGGGGAAATCATGAGTACTGTAGAGGAGCTCGGTATTGCTGATCACACGGTAATTGTATTTACTTCAGACAATGGGCCGCATCAGGAGGGAGGAGCTGATCCTAAGTATTTTGACAGTAATGGTCCATTAAAAGGATTCAAAAGAGATTTATACGAAGGAGGAATAAGAGTTCCCTTGATTGTCAATTGGCCTGGAAAGATTCAATCAGGAGCCTCCTCAGATCATATATCTGCCTTTTGGGATTTTCTTCCAACATTTGCTGAAATAGCCAATCTAGGGGGTATAGATGAAAGCAATCTTGATGGTATCTCGATTGCTCCAGCTTTACTTGGAGAAGACAATCAAACACAACATGATTACTTGTATTGGGAATTTCACGAAAAAGGAGGTAGACAAGCGATTCGTCAAGGAAAATGGAAGGCCGTGCGTTACAAAGTTTTTCAAGATCGTAACAGTATCCCAGAACTGTATGATCTGAGTACCGATATCGGAGAAGAAAAAAACCTTGCATCTGAGTATCCCAATATTGCTAATGAAATGGCTAAGCTCATGAGCGAGAGTAGGACCGAATCAGAAGTATTCAATTTTGAAAATAAGACGTATTTGAATTCAAAATAATGGTCAATGCCACATTATCTGACATAAAATCTCTGCAGTTACGACTCTAACTATCTTTTTTGATGAATGACTTTGGTGATGGAGATTAGGACCGGCACATGGTTGAAATGCATTAACAGAATCCAGGGGTTATCATATCAACCTCTGGGTTTTACGGTAATAAATCCCTTCATAAAGGACATTAAACAGCTTTATGAAATGAAGGGACTATAAAAAAAGAATGATATTTTGGTATTTTCTCCTACTTCTGAGTCAGCGTTTTTGTATAGTTTTTGTATAGTTTTAAGTGTAAGGCTTTGTCAATTTCACTTTTGTACAGAGTTATTCGTTCAAGACTAGCTACTATCATTTCATGAAACATTTGGCTCATTTTATTCAAATATTATTCTTGCAGTCTACTTTGCTCTTATTGGTTTCTGGAGCGGTTGCCGCTCAAGGTAGCCGTGAGGATATCTACTATCAAAAGGAGTTTATTAATATTTCTGTGGAGAATGGGCTACCCAATAATTTGATCAACTCAATTGCTCAGGATTCTATTGGTTACCTGTGGGTTGGCACGGCTGATGGTCTCTGCAGATATGGAGGAAATGAATTTATGGTTTTTAGAAATGATCGCGCCAATCCACATTCGATCTCCAGCAATTATATTAATGACTTAAGTTATGACGCTATTAACAATCATTTTCTCGTAGCAACTGATCGCGGATTAGATGTTTTTGATTTAGCAACCCTAAGTTTCCAAAAGGCATTGCAGCCTATTACTCAGGGTCATGGATCTTGTGTAAGAATATGCGAGATACCAGAATCAGGTGAAAGATTGATACTCATGTTAGATGGTTTGCTGGTGAAAATCAGTGAAAATGATTCAGTACCATACGTTCTTAAAACTAAGAATGGTAAAATTTTGAAAAGTCGAGACCTTACTTACATTGGAAATAATAAGGTTTTAATAACAACGTGGCAAAAGGTCTACTTGTATGATTTAAAGACCAGGAGTCTGACATTTATAGATTCTTTCCCAGACGGGGCTGTCAATTATTTCGGGCGTGTGGCTAAAGAAACTATACTGGCTACAAGAAAGGGACTTTTTCTATATAATAAATCTGAGCGAAAATTTGTTAGAACTGTTTTCAAAGAGCTTAGTGATATAGATATCATCAGAGTATATCAGGATTCTCGAGGTGTCTTGTGGGTGGGAACCAGAGAAGAAGGGATGTTGATGTCTAATGAGCCCATTACACATATCGAAGAAGCAGTATCCTTCAAAGCATATAAGCAGAGTTACGATGGATCGAGTGTGTTTGGCAAGACCATTAATGCAATTTTCGAGGACTCAGAAAGGGGGATGTGGTTGGGATCATGGAGTGCCGGCTTGAATTATTTACAATTGGACCAACCGAAGATTTTTTTAATTAGGCATAATCCAATAAAAAAGAACTCCATTTCACATACACGAGTTTGGGGACTTTGCCGAGATGAGGATATTCTATATGTTGGTACAGATGGTGGTGGGTTGAATGCTTATAATCTAAAAACAGGAGAAAACACTGTTTATAGCTCTAACGGGATGCCAGGATCAATTTCTGATAATGCTATTCTATGCGCATTGAAGAAAAGTGATGGCTCGTTGTGGTTTGGCACTTACAAAGGGGGCCTCAATAGGTTTGATCCAGAATCAAAGCTTTTTACAAGCTACAAGGCTAATCGCAATAATAAATTTTCTATAAACAATAATGATGTACGGTTGATTTTTGAAGATTCAAAAAAGAGGATGTGGATAGGTGTTATTGGTGGAGGTCTTCAAATACTGGATTCAAATACTGGGAAGTTTTTAGATCTGCCGTTTTTTCAGAATGCCGATATCAGATCTATCGTAGAAGATAGAAATGGAGGTTTTTGGATAGCTACTTATGGAGAAGATTTTGCTTATTATCAAAGTGATGATAACGATATCACCTTCTTTAATGAGGAGGCTATTCCAGAGCTGAAAAGTAATAAGATTTCATCACTTGCATTAATGGGTGATTTTCTGTGGATAGGAACCAGACTTACCGGTGTTATCATGTTTAATGTTGTAGATCATTCTTACAACGTTTTTGACGAAAATGACGGTTTGATCAATAATAGTGTTAGAAGTATTGTGCTGGATCAAAGTAATGACCTTTGGATTTCAACCAATAAGGGAGTGAGTATGATTGATACTAAAAACTTTGCATTCCGTAGCTATAGTTCATCTGATGGCGTACAGCAAGGAGAATTTAATGTTGGTTCAGTTTTAGAGATTTACGATAATTGGCTCTGTTTTGGTGGAACCAAAGGGTTGAATTTTTTTAACGTGGAGGAGCTAAAGGAGGAAGAACGTGGAAATAAAGTTTTTATCTCCCAATTGACCATAATTGATAAACCGATTACTCAAATTGCTCAGAATTCGTCCCCATTGTTTAGTAAGGAGTACAGATTGACCCATGAACAAAACGTACTACAATTTAATTTTGAAACATTAAATTTCCCATTCTCATCAAATCATTTTTTTTACTATAAGTTAGAAGGAAGTGACAAGCAATGGAATATACCTCGAAGATCTAACTCCATTACTTATGCCAACTTGGAGCCTGGGAAATACACTATGAAATTGGCACAATCCAATATTAAAAATGAACCGAGTGAGGTTAAAACTTTGGAAATTATCATAGTTCCACCCATTTGGAAAACCAGTTGGGCTTATTGGATATATTTATCTGTTCTTCTATTCGTTCTATTTTTAATTCTCTGGTACTATACTCAGCAGGTGAAATTGAAAAGTTCTTTGGTTTATGAAAAGAAAATACGGTCACAAGAACATGACCTGAATAAAGAAAGAATTAGGTTTTTTACCAATTTCTCACATGAGCTCCGAACTCCACTAACCTTAATTCTAGGTCCACTAAGGAAAGTTATTACCAAGGAAAATGATCAGGAAAAAGCCGATCATCTTGAGTTGGTTCACCGAAATGCTTTAAAACTCAGAAACCTAATTAATAAGATGCTTGATTTCAGGAAGGCACAGTCTGATCAGATGAAATTAAGATATTCTGAAGTGGAGATTGGCTCCATCATCAATGATATTTTAGAAAGCTACAAGGATTTAGCGGAACTTAGGCAGATCAAGATAGAGCATCAACAGTTAAAGTCGGGAGTTAAACTGTTTTTGGATGTAGAGAAGTTAGAAATAATAATGAATAATCTCTTATCCAATGCCTTGAAATATACAGATGAAGGAGGGGAGATAATTGTTAAAACCAATGATTTGGGTGACTTTGTAGAGGTACGAGTAATTGATAATGCCGTGGGGATCTCCCAAGATTCCTTGGAGAGTATTTTTCAGTGGTACTTTCAGGCAGGAGAGTCTAAAAATGTAAGTGGAACAGGCATAGGGTTAGCACTCACTAAGAAATTAGTAGAATTGCATGGAGGGGAAATATCGGTAGAGAGTGAAGTTGGAAAAGGATCAGAATTTATATTCACCATCCATAAACCCCAAGCCCAATCAGTAGAGTTTACAGAGGTAGGCGCGATTCAGTTGAAACTAGAAATACCTCTAGAGCTAAAAAACGATGAAACATTTTCTGATCTGGAGTCGATGGATTCCAGCAATAATGAAAAAGAGCGCATCCTGGTCGTCGACGATAATCCAGATATCGTTCAATATATCAAACAAGTGCTTTCTGATGAGTATTTTGTGTTCTCTGCTGTAGATGGAGAAAAGGGTATCAATCTGGCTCTGGATGAAATTCCAGATCTGATCATATCAGATGTGATGATGCCAGAAAAGAGTGGTATTGACTTATGCAAGACGTTAAAGTCAGATTCTCGAACGAGCCATATTCCTATTATTCTGCTAACGGCCAGGCACTCCGTAGAATACACTGTAACTGGTTATGCCACAGGAGCGGATAGTTATATGACTAAACCTTTTGAAGAGACTGTGTTGGTGGCCAGAGTGAAAAATCTACTCGAAAACCGGATAATATTGCAGTCTTACTTTCAGAGAGAAGGTGGTGTTATACCTCTGACTGATGAAGAGCGCATTGCGGATGCTCGTTCTCAAAAGGAAAAGGAATTTCTTACAAAGGTAGAAGAGAAGATTCTTCAACTTGTCTTGGAAGGCGAAAAGGAAGATGGTGTGTTTTATCTAGCCAAAGAGTTGGGATTTAGTAGGGCTTCACTTTATCGCAAGTTGAAAACAATTTCTGGCTATTCGATAAATGAATTCACCAGAAAGGTCAAAATGAAAAAAGCCAATGAGTTGCTATCAATTGGAGAGATGAATGTTTCAGATGTCGCGTTCTATGTTGGCTTTAGTGATGTTAGGTATTTTAGAAATATTTTCAAGAAAGAGTTTGGTAAACTGCCTTCTGAAGCTAAAAATGAAAAGTGACTTTAACCATTTAAGCAATTGATTCTTGCCTTGCCTTAGTAACCGAATTTGTGTTAACATAAATGAACATAGTTGGTGAAGATTAACGAAAAAGGTCTTTTTTTGATCCTCTAGCTAAATTTTGAACAAATTCTCACACATAGATAAACAAATTACGTCCTACTGTTCAAAGTATTTCTGGCCAATTTTGACCTCTAGCCAGACAATAAAAAACGAGTAACCTCAAGGCTGCATCATTTCTTTAAATATAAACTTGAAACACTATGAAGAGATTTTTAACATTTTTGTTTGTGATCACCATCACGATAGTATGGGCAAAGGCTCAAACCCTAGAGCCGGGAGTTGGAGGGTCAATAAAATTTGTCGGAATGGAGGGCGATTCTTTATTGTCAGAAAACAACCCTTTTGGTGGAGCTAACCTGATCAATGGAGAGTTGTTTTTTAAAATGTGGAGAGATGGTATTGGAGCAGAGTTCTTCAAACTGACTGCTGATGAAGAGATTCAGCTTGTAGCAGACCTGGTTAGTGGAGAAGGATCAGGCGATCCTACTTCATTTCTTTATCATAATGGCAACCTTTACTTTGCTTCTAATACAGAGGGAAATGGTCGTGAACTGCATGTTTGGGATGGTTCCAGTGTAAATATGATACTCGATTTACACGCAGATACACTAAGTAGTAACCCATCAGATCTCAGTCCTTTTGGAGATGAAATATTGTTTACTGCCGAAGATGCAGTGAGTACTCAAGATGGTGTGAGTAAAAGACACCTTTGGATCACTGATGGAACAGAGGCAGGAACGAGAAGACTTTCAGCACCGTCTTTTTACGGTGTAGAAGCTACAGCTGTCGGTGAAGGTCCTAATCAGCCTGACATACCAAATAATGGGGAATATGCATTTTTTGCTGGAACTGATTCTATACATGGAAACGAAATGTGGATAACTAATGGTGAAGCGGAACCATTCGGAACGCGACTTCTATTAGATGTACGAGTGGGTAGTTCAGGATCAAACGCAAGCCAGCTTACCGCTATGAATGATAAGCAGATGCATTTCAGGGCGGAAACTGATGCTGATTGGGATGGACGTACAGAACAATTTGATTTCTATAACAATGAGTCATGGGTTACCGATGGTACAGTAAAAGGAACCTATTTTCTAGGAGATTATGCTGATCGGGCTGAAACTGGAGATCCGCGGGCCACTATCAAAGGTCAGGCTGCTGGTCTTCAAATTTTTGACGGATCGCTGGTATATAGGGTCGATAACGGTGAAAACCATGTGGAACCTACTCGTCTAAATGGTAAAATTGGAGATTTTCAGATGTTGGCGAATATCAACGGGCCTAACAATGGTGGGGTAGACCAAGCAAGTTGGTGGCAAAATACAGCGGCTTTAGACGGGAAATTATTTGCTAAGGCCGAGTCTAGGCAGGCTAACCATAGCTATCAACGCGTAGGTCAGGAGTTGTATGCTTATGACCCAGAGTTAGACTCTGTCTTTTTAGTAGCTGATATTTTTGCAGGAGCTACTACCAATTCGAACCCGAGAAATCTGGCTGCCATCAATGGTAAAATTTATATGGCAGCTAATTCTTTAAATAACAATGAGGGAATTGATGTTTGGGTAATTGATCCAAAGGGAGATGACAATGATCCTATTGGTGATGTAACAAATTTGTCCAAATTGGATGATTACTCCATTTACAAAATCTATGATGATGTTGATGACACTAACCAAGGCAACTTAGGTCTGGGACAATTAACTCAAGGGCCATTCCTTGACTTCAATGGAAAAGTATTCTTTGGTAACTATTATAACAAGCCTATGCTCTATGATGACGGGAGTGCAAACAAAGTTTTTCCACATATTGATCCAAAACAAGAAATCATGGTGCCTTTGACTGGGGAGATCAATGCATTTGTGAATGCTCCTCCTGTTGTTTCGCTGACGAGTCCAGAAAACAATAGTGGTTTGGATGAAGGAACTCCGGCTACTTTATCTGTAGACGTTTCTGATCCGGAAGGTGATGTGATTACTAAAGTCGAGTATTATTATGGTACCACTTTTGAAAATCGTACTTTGATTGGTACGTCTACAGAGGGTGACTACTCATTTATGTGGGAAGTTCCCGTGCCGACTGGAGGAGAGCCTACGAAGATTTTTGCGATTGCCTACACGGATGAAGATCCTAATTTAGGTCACTTGGCACCAGATTCTACGTTATCTATGTTTAGCACTGTAGTGATCGAAGGAAATATTCCTCCTACCATCGCATGGTCTGGCCCCAATAATGGAGAAGAATTTGTAGAAGGTTTTTCAGTCGCTTTCTCTGTGATCACCAGCGAAGATGTGGAAGTAGTTCATTATCTGGTAGATGGAGACACAGTGGCTAGTGTTACTGATAATGATTTTGCTTTTATATGGGAAAATCCCCCGGTTGGAGATTACACAATACAATCAGTCGCATTGGATAATCTGGGAGCAAAAGCTACTACAGAGGAGCTGCAAATCAGTGTGATGAAAATTCTTCTTACTACAGATATGCTAAAAGAATTAATTTATCCTAATCCAACATTAGGTAAGATAAACATAGGAGCTTCTAATAATTTTTCTAAACTAGAGGTAGTTGGCCTTACTGGACAGGTGCTTATTGAAAAATCTAAATTGGATGCAGTAGAGACTATTGATATCAGTAATCTCAAGGCTGGAATTTATATTCTTCGCCTGACAACCACAGGCGGACAATTGCTGACGGAAAGACTAATCAAGAAGTAATCTAGATTCTTAATTTGGTGGGGAAGATTATCCCCACCGTATTTTTTAATTACTCTTTTAATTGAATCATATGTTTAAAAAGCTGATAATTATTTCTGTGCTTTTGTTTGGCTTATTTTTCCTTCAAATGGCTCATGCACAGGATATTACCATTATGGGGGTAGTAAAGGATGATACCGGAGAGGGACTGATAGGGGCGACTATATTAGTAAAGAACACAGGTATTGGTACGGTTACCAATTTGGATGGAGAATTCCGAGTTAATGTGAATTCGAAAAAAGATACTTTGACCGTCAGTTCAATAGGTTTTGTTACTCAGACAGTGCCATTGGCAGGCCGATCTACTTTAGAGATAGATATGCAGAACGATATATTGGGACTGCAAGAAGTGGTAGTAACTGGATACGGAGAAATTAGAAAAAGCGACCTTACGTCTGCTATTTCTTCTTTGGACACCAGGTCGATAAAAGATCTTCCCTTAAATAACGCGGCTCAGGCTATACAGGGCCGTCTGGCGGGAGTAACAGTTACGCAGAGTTCAGGAGCGCCAGGAGCAAGTACCTCTATCAAAATTAGAGGTTTGGGAACGATCAATAATTCTAATCCGCTATTTGTACTTGATGGTGTAATTGTAGATAACATAGATTTCCTTTCGCCAAACGACATTGCAAGTATAGAGGTCATGAAGGATGCCTCTGTTGCAGCGCTTTACGGAGCGCGTGCTGCAAATGGAGTGGTTGTGGTACAAACTAAACAAGGTGAAGCTGGTGAAGTAGTCATCAATTATTCATCTCAGGTCGGGGTTCAGAACTTTTGGAAAGAAATCGATGTGATGGATTCCAGAGAATTTTTAATCATGTCTCAGCAACTTGTAAATGGAGGAAGGACCGGTAGTTGGCCTGATGTTTTTGATACTTACAATGAAAATTTAAATAACAATGATTGGATAGATTTGATTACCCAAACAGGTTACTTCCAACAGCACAGCCTTTCGGCCTCTGGGGGAACTAAAGATTTTAAATATCGACTTTCCACACGATATGATCAAAATTCAGGAATTATCAAAAATTCCGATTGGGAGCGAATCAATGTAAGTGGTGATTTCGATATGAAACTGAATAAAAAATCCAGTTTGCGATTTAATGCTATTGTGAGCCAGCAGGGTACTAACCGCCAGCCTACCAATAGAAACGGTGCCAATTCCTTTAGCGCATTAAGAGAAGCACTGAAAGAGTCGCCTACTAGTAACCTGTACAATGAAGAGGAGTTTCCAGGATTGAATGTATTGGTCAATAGCCCTTACAGCAAAGTAGTCAATAGGGAAGATTTCGTGAAGAAATGGGTCATTCAAAACAAACTTTTCTTCAATTATGAGCTCTTTCAAAATTTAAAATTCACATCTAGATTTGGTTTCAGTACGACCTTTCAAGAAAATTCGAAATTTGAAGGAACCGGTAACCCATCAGCAAGATTGCTGACTAATCAAGGGCTTACCACGAGGGTAGAAAAACTCGGGAGAGAAGATTTTAGATATTCATGGGACAACCTGATTTCTTACAACAAGAACTTTGGTGAAAATAGAATATCCTCTACAGTAGCATTCACGACTGAGCAAAAGAAATATACTCAATTCGTATCTGAGGGTAGCCAAGCTTTAGGAGACGATAGTAATACGCAATATCTCCAAAATACTTTTGATAATTATTTTGTTAACGGTACAGGTTCCAAATGGACACAGATGGGATTTGTTGGTAGGGTCAACTATGCATATAAAGCCAAGTACTTTATGCAGTTGAATGGTAGGTATGAGGGATCCTCAAGATTCCGAGCTGATAACAGATGGGGACTTTTTGGTGGTATTTCAGGTGGTTGGGTAATTACGGATGAAAACTTCTTTCCTAAAGGTAAATTTTTGAATGAACTGAAACTTAGAGGCTCTTGGGGTCAGTCAGGAAACAATAGAATTGGAGACTTTGCCAGTTATACTGGCCTAAGCAGTAACAGATTGGTAGTTTATGGGTTAGATCAACAGCCTAGACCGAGAGACGGCTATGCTGCTACTGGAATAGGGAATGAAGGGATACTTTGGGAAAAATCTACTGCTTATGGTGCTGGTTTCGATGCAGTTTTTTTTGATAATTTATTCTTGACGGTAGATGGATTTATCAGGGATACAGACGATATGTTACTAGCGGTTCCTGTGGTTCCTTCGATTGGATTCGGTACCAATCCTCAACGTAATGCAGGTAGTGTTAGAAACAAGGGCTTGGAAGTGAGCCTGAGATATGAAAATAAGCTAGGTCAGGTTGATGTAAGTTTCTTTGGTAATATGACCTACATCCAGAATGAGGTAACCAGCGTGGGAGAAAGTGATGAACCAATCCTCGGAGCGGATATTGGATTCAACGGCGGTGCGAATGGGCCTAACATGGGTTTCATTACCAAGACTGTAGTAGGAAGACCGATTGGAAGTTTTTATGGATTTGTTCTAGATGATGTGAACTATCCCAATGGTATTAATCCGGAAGATTATCAGTTTGCGTTCAGGGATTTGAATCAAGATGGACAGATTACAGGTGCTGATAGAACATATATTGGCAACCCACTTCCAAATTATACCTACGGGTTTGGAACCCAGTTTTCTTGGAA
Source organism: Cyclobacteriaceae bacterium (assembly GCA_047635055.1). Taxonomy (GTDB): domain Bacteria; phylum Bacteroidota; class Bacteroidia; order Cytophagales; family Cyclobacteriaceae; genus JAVJRN01. Next base: position 19,355 of record JBLIIJ010000026.1, read on the forward strand.
AGGAATTGACTTGAATCTTAATTTTCAAGGAGTTTTTGGGCTTGAATATTTCAATTTAATGTCTTACTGGTTGAAAGGGTATAATAGTACAAATGCTTTAGCGGGTATTTCGGAAGAGTTTGCTAGTCTTTATCCTGCTACATCTGACAATATACCTCCTGAGCTTATTAATAAATATTCTATTGAGAGTGGATATAGCCTGCCAATACAATTACCATCAGGTGCCCGTAATGCTAGTTATGAAACACCATCTAACTTTTACATTGAGAATGGTGCTTTTTTGAGATTGAAGAATTTACAGATTGGATATAACCTTCCCCAGGCAATTACTTCATTCTTACACGTAGCTAATATTAAAGTATTCTGGTCTGGTCAGAACTTGATTACATGGACTAATTACTCGGGATATGATCCGGAATTAGGAGGTCTGGGGTCTGAAGATAGTGAAGTTGGAGGTGGTTCACTTACCAATGGGGTTGACTTTGGTACGTACCCGCAGGCTAGATTATACACTTTAGGTATTAACGTTGGTTTTTAATTAGCGAAGAGAATGAAAAAGATATTGAATATATATATGATTACTTCTTTGATCGTCATGCTTCAGTCATGTGGCGATTTTCTGGAAGTAGAGCCCATAGGTCAGCCCTATGCGGATAAATTTTACAGAGATGTAAATGAAGTGCAACTTGGTCTTAATGCGGTGTTTTCGGTCCTTGCTGAATCTGATTTTCAAGATAACCTAGCACTTATAGGCTCTGGATGCAGTGATAACATGACCATGGTGACTAACTTGCGTTTTACAGATATCGAAAACCTAACCAGGTTGGACATGGATCCTACAAACCCTTTGATAGAATCCTTTTGGTCTGTTTTGTATAAGGGAATCTTTAGGGCAAATCAATTCATCTATAATTCCAGAGAAATAGGGGATGTTTTTGTAGTAGATACCGTAAATAACCAAAGTGAAGAGCGCATTATACAGAGAGATAGGGTTGGGCAAGGTAAATTTCTGAGAGCATTCTTCTATTTTAATCTGGTACGTACTTTCGGAGGTGTCCCAATCAAGCCTGAGTCGCCGAATATTTCTGCTACTACTGATAACTTGATACAGCCAAGATCTACTGTAACTGAAGTATATGATTACATAGAAAGAGATTTGAGGGAAGCTGTAATCGGGCTTTCCAGGATAGGTCGAAACCGACCGGCCGAAGAAAAGGGAAAAGTGGAGATGGGAGCTGCATTATCACTGTTAGCTAAAGTCATTGCCTATCGGTGTGAAGTTGGAGTAGGAGATCCTCGCTGGCAGGAGGTAAAGAAATATACTTCTCATATAATTGGTACTGATATGCAGAGATTTACCGTTGCTGAATTGCTGGATGGGCAAAGGTTATACGTGCCTTATGATTTATCTGTAGAACAAGCTCAAAATGATTTGCTTTTTGAGACCATCAGCATGGATGATTTTTTGAAACAAGAGGTCTCTCTGGGTGCGAATGGGTATCAGTTAAACCCAAGCTATAATTCGCTCTGGACCCTTGGTTCGGACTTTAGTGAGGAAATGATATTTGAGGTGAATCATGCCATTACGGAACTCAATCAAAACCTTGGAACCAGTTTTTATAATTATTTTGGCAATAGCAACGTTCTTCAACCAATAGCCAGATTTCCTAAGGATTTCTCAGGAGATGCTCGTGTACTGAGTAGTATTGGTGTACAGGTAGAGGTTGTATTTGGTCGGGTTGTGGGTAAACCGGATGGTGGTGGTTATGGAGGATTGACAGAACCTGAACAAACAGCCAATAATAAGTGGTATGTATGGAATGCTGATAGGCCTGTATCAGCAAACGATAACCCTCAAAACCTCAAACTAATGAGATATGCGGAGGTATTGCTATGGCACGCTGAGGCATTGAATGAAACAGGAAATCCCATATTAGCCACAGACTTTTTGAATCAATTGCGATCAAGAGCTAGAGGAATAGTTGGCGATCATCCTTCTTTCAACGACCCGTCCTTCAACTTAGACTATACAGCTGCCGGATATATTGATACTAGAGCTCGGATTTGGAGAGATCGAAGAGCAGAGTTGTGTTTCGAGTTTGATCGCTTTTATGACCTGATGCGGACAGGACAGGCTACAGAGGCATATGCAAACGTGGAAATTCTGGATAACGCTCAGTTTTATTCCAAGAATTTTGTTCCAGGTATCAATGAAGTATTACCAATACCTGCCAGTGAAGTGAGATTATCGAATGGAGTGGTATCACAAAACCCCGGTTACTAGTATGAAAAATTATCAACAATTTATTTTGAGTATTCTTGTTTTAGTTACAGTCATCATTACGGGTTGTGAACAAGAATTTGGGGATGATTTAGCTCCTGAGGCAGTTTTTAATCTCTCTACCAACGAGCCTGAAGTTCTGGAAATCGTTAAATTCGAGTCAGTAGGGAATGGGGAGTTTTTTACCGTGTTTCCAGGAGAGGATAGCACAAATACCTATGATATTGAAGGAGCAATAGGTTTGCCAACTGACGAACAAGGGAATCTGTACTTTAGCTACAACAGTCCAGGTACATTTACACTTACTGTGGTTGCTTCTACTTTCAAGGAGGGCAGTTTGCAAACTGATGTAGCAACAGCTACAATGACCGTTGCTAATACTGGAGCGGAGTTGACCCGAATAGGATTCAATCTTGGTAACTACTTCAATGCTGGTCTTGGAAACATAGAACATAAAATAGAAGTAAAGGTGGATACTACAATGAAAGATGTGGTGCCAACAATTATTTACAATCAATCTAGTGGGTTTGATATAGTGAAGAACAGATTGGCAGGAATCATTCCTGTTGAGGTATTGCATTTTTCTCATTATTCAGTGGGAGGTTCCAGGGTTCAAGGAATCAGTGAAATGCGACTGAATCCTTCACCTATAAATGTGAATTCATCAGCCGTATTAAGAGTAGGGAAAAAGCGTTCAAATTCTGATCAGGGAGATGGTATACATTTTTTTGGGTCTGAATTCGTGCCAACTGAATACCTATTGGAAGTGCCAGGCTCTAACTTTCAAAGGAGTTATACAGTTTGTGTTTTACAAGTGCCCGAGTTCAGTTGGGTTAGCAGTACCAGTGCCAATACGCAAAGTCGTCAAATACCATCTTCTCTAAGCATCAATGAACTTATATTACCCGTCCTCGTGGGACCAAATACAGACAAGTCAGCGGTTGAGTTAAACTTTGAATTGAATAAGGCTGAAGAAACTACGATTTCATACAATGCGACAGAAATAAGGAGTGGCGATAAAATGGATCTCTCTAATCAAGTGGCACTTGAGTTAACCTATAAGCAACCATCTTTCGAAGAAGTATTTGCAGTGAACAGCATCATTCATGCCAGAGCAATAGAAGTACCATTGCTCAAATCATTCAGTGTGAATGGTTATGAAGGAGTAATTTCTGCGCTTGACACGCTGAATTTTTCTGTAAACGAAGACGGAACAATACTTAACAGGATTTATCACATAAATATTGAGATGCCTGCTTCCTTGTTAGATCAAGAAGGCTTGCCCGCGAGTGATGATCTAGCGGCAGTTGAAATTTTACGCAATGCAGTAGCTTCATATTCTTATATAAATAACGAGAATGATATTTTTAATTTTGCAACTCCCGGAGGCTCACTTGTATTCAACAATGAAGCGAGTTTGACCGATCTCGCAGGATATTTTGTAGCAAGAGACAACCTGCCAGCTATTCGGGATCAGGATAGAAAAAGACTGAATCTCACCCATCTCCAAAGTGAGAATGTTTTGGTTCAAGGAGTGTCTCAGGAAGATGTCATGAAAGTGGTTATACAGTATAGACTGGGAATAGATTTTAATTAATAAAGCGTGGAAAGGGTTAGCTATATCTTGAGAGTACAATTGATCTTTGCCTCCATAGTATTTTTAATTGCGGGGTGCAATCAATCTTCTGATCCTAAGCCTCAAAAACCAAACATCATTTATATCCTTGCAGATGACATGGGATATGGTGATTTGGGATGCTATGGACAAAAGTATATTGAAACACCTAACATAGATCAAATGGCACAAAAAGGGGTAAAGTTCAATTACCATTTTTCTGGAAGTACTGTTTGTGCTCCGTCTCGTTCCTCGCTTCTCACAGGATTACACACAGGTCATGCTCCTGTCAGAGGGAATAAGGAATTTTTTCCGGAAGGTCAGCAGGCTCTGCCAGATACACTTATGACCACAGCTAAGTTTTTGAAGCAGAATGGATATGTCACTGCAGCTATGGGAAAATGGGGTCTTGGTTTCATTGGTACGTCCGGGGATCCACTTAATCAAGGTTTTGATGATTTTTATGGATTCAACTGTCAAAGAGAAGCACATAGTTATTACCCAGATCACTTATGGAAAAATTATGACAAGGTTGAATTACCAGGTAATTTGCAAGGAGGAATGTCCACCTATGCTCAGGATCTTATTCAGGATGAAGCCCTAAGCTTTATTAAAAAAAATCGTGAAAATCCTTTCTATCTCTATTTGCCATATGTAGCTCCACATGCAGAGCTGATTGCGCCTGATGATTCTATATTGTCCTACTATCAGCAAAAATTCAAGGACATCAAGGGTAAACCTTACGTTGCTTCAAAAGGTGGGGATTATGGACCCGATATGGTAGTTGGGAAATATGCTTCACAGGATGAACCACGGGCCCATTTTGCAGCTATGGTCTCAAGGTTAGATGGTTATGTAGGTGAGATTGTGAAATTACTAGAAGAAGAAGGCATAGCTGAGAATACGCTCATAATCTTCACTAGTGATAATGGGCCACACGAGGAGGCTGGAGCCGATCCTGACTTTTTCAATAGTAATGCAGGATTAATAGGACATAAAAGAGACTTGCACGAAGGAGGCGTTAGAGTTCCTTTTATAGCCTATATGCCCAAGGTAATTACCGCCGGAAGTATTTCTAACCAGGTCAGTGCGTTTTGGGATATGAACAAAACATATGGAGATATTATCGGAGCTGAATATTCAGCAGATACTGATGGTATTTCATTATGGAATTCAATGCAAGGTTTAGAGCCAAAGGTCAGGCATGAATTCTTATATTGGGAGTTTCACGAAAAAGGTGGCCGTCAATCCATAAGGAAGGGTGATTATAAATTAGTGAAGCTCAATGTGAGAAAACCCGAAAAGACAACACTTGAACTATATAATCTTAAAAAAGATCCATCAGAGCGCAAAAATATTGCTCCAAGTAATGTCGAATTAGTTTATCGGTTAACAACAGAGATGGAAGCTCAGCATACATTCAATCCTATATTTCCATTTTACCCCGATGAAGTAAAAATTGACAATAAACCGTTTTATGTTGAGTAATGATGATTACGAAAAAACGAGTTATATATTTTGTCTTTTTTTTCTTATGTAACTGAGGCACAAGAATTTACTGAATACCAAGATGAACAGACAGTAGGTGTGAACGAGGTAAAGGCTCATGCCGGTATCAGGTTACTGGTTAAAGGAAAGGATGATCTTCGTATTTCATTTAATTAATTATGACTTTACAAGCCATTTCTCATACAACTTTCCTAATAATAGTTTGTGCCTCCGTATGCTTGACTACTATTCAAAAATCTTCCGGTCAATCCACCCCAAATGTGGTGCTCATCAATGTGGATGATTGGGGATGGATGGACTATGGTTTAAAAAATCCTTAATGGTTTAAACCCTAAACATTTATCGATTTAATGATCAATGTTTAGTATTCCAGGTTGCTTACGCAGGAGCGACCAATTGTGCTCCCAGCAGGGCCTGTCTCTAAAGTGGGATGAATACACCACGTCATGGTGTCTATACTGTTGGCGAGTCTACAAGAGGAAAATCAAAAACCAGAAAAATTATTCCATTACCGAATAGAGAATATTTAACAGAGGATGTTGTATTACTTCCAGAACTCTTTAAGAAAAATGGATATATCACGGCCAATTTTGGAAAATGGCATGTGAGTGAAAAACCACTCACACAAGGGGTTGATTTCAATGTTGCTGGAGGTATTAATGGTAACCCTGGAAAGAACGGCTACTTTTCCCCTTATGAAGTTCCTCATATTAGCAATGGGCCAGAAGGTGAGTACTTGACGGACAGACTGACCACTGAAGCTATTACCTTTATTGAGCAAAATCGGGATACTTCCTTTTTTGTATATCTCCCTCTCTATGCAGTTCATACGCCATTGCTACCTAATCCGGATTTATACGAATCAAAGTATCGGAATGCGGATAAATATTTGCGTAATAGCCAGCGCAAGTATGCGGCCATGGTTGAGACCCTCGATCAGAATATCGGTAGGTTAATCGATTATATCGATGAGATGGGACTGGCAAAAAACACGATAATCATACTAACCTCGGACAATGGTGGGATTGCATCCATTTCCCCACAAACACCTGCCCGAGCAGGTAAGGGAAGCTACTTTCAAGGTGGATTAAGAGTGCCATTAATGATTAGGTGGCAGGGTGTTACTACACCTCAAAATAATGATCAATTAACCGTAAATCTTGATTTTTTCGCAACCTTTTGTGAAATGTTTAACCTGGACATAGATCAACCAAAAGATGGTATCAGTTTGCTTTCCATTATTTTGGGAGAGCGGCAGTTAGTGCAACAAAATAGGTTTCTATACTTTCATTTTCCAATATATCTGCAGTCATATGATGGTGCGCGCGACGAAGCGCGAGATCCATTGTTTCGAACGCGTCCGGGCGCTGTTATTATAAGTCAAGACTGGTCGCTACACGAGTATTTTGAAGATAATGAAAAACTGTTATTTAATTTGACAGAGGATGTTGGAGAACAAAAGGATGTCGCGAAAACCTATCCCGAAGTAGTTGAACAGCTTTATGACAGGCTCTCTGAATGGCGTGAGGCTATTGGTGCACCTGTGCCAAAAGCACTTAACGAGGATTATGATGAATTTTTTTCTGATAGACAGTAAGCAGTTCAAAAACAAACCTATTGAATGAAACAAAAAATTCACTTCATTACTACTGGCTTCTTTTTATTGATGCTTTTTGGTTGCCAGACCGAGGAGCAAGAGAAAATTAATATCCTTTGGTTAATCATCGAGGACTTCAGCCCCGACCAAGAACAGGTTGAGACCTATCAATATCAAAAAACTAAACCGAGTGATCGAAATAGTTTTGATCGCTAAAAAAAAGCTGTAAAATCTTTAGATATAAAAAAATAAAGGAGGCTCCCTAGGAGCCTCCAGAGTTACAGTCTCTCTTCCGTAATTCGCCTTAGTAATAGGTAAAGATAAATTCAGATCGAACTCTGTTAGGGTGGTATAAAGTTCAGCTTTGGGTGGTTTTTTGCTTAAAAGCAAACACTATTAAATCTGTACCAACCATTCCAATACGCCCTTTCACTAAACACCTAACTGTAGCAAAATCCTGTCTTCAGGTGGCCGAGCAGGTTTGTAATTAGTTAGTATTGACATCCGACTAAAATCAGAATCGACTAGAAATCATGCTTTAAATGGAATCATGTCCCATTCGTAGGACAAGTCAAAAAATACCCCCTAAACACAGGTATTTTCAAATACCTGTGTTTAGGGGAGTATTGAAAAAAGATGCTATGCTAAAACCTCGTACCATTAGCGGAGGGCTGGTGTCAGTTGACCGGATGCCAGTAATTAGTTATCAGCTTTTTATCAGGATAGAGTTTCAGACCGAAATCACTTAATAGGGTTCGTGAGCAGAACAGAACTTCCCTGAAGATGATGCTAAGTTTGGAGTAGCGATTACAGATCTGTCTTTTCTGAATCAAGATGAAAAGTATTACTTTGGTGAGGGATCAACAATAGGAATATATACGGTTTCCGCTCCAAAATCAGACATTAATAAAGACCACACTTATGAGATCAAAGCGATGATCATGACCAATGGCTCTAAGCATTATTTGAAAGTGCCATTCAAGAAAATAAATGAAGGAAAGGTAGCTAGTTGATGCTAAAAAAATCTTTTTTCCATCATTGGATTGGATTTTCCATTTTCAAACGATGATCGTTTATATTGATGAAGAGTGGACACTTTGACTCACTTATGAGAGCTATTATTCCACCATTAGAAGGTGTTTAATTGGCTTAATTTGAAAATCATTTAATATTTTTCAACTTAACAAACAGTTCTTATGAAATGGAAAAGTACCTTTTTATTTCTTCTGACAGGAGTAATCTCACTATCCACTTCTGCGCAGCAGAAGCTAGTCGATAATAGTCAAGAGAATAATAGTCCGGCCAATGGTCCAGCTTATTTGGTGGCTAAAGCCGATGATTCAAGAATCATGTACCGAGGTGATAAGACCATCTATTGGTATGATTTGGCAAGTGGTGCAGAGACCACCTCCAATTTTACCTCAAACCCTAGAGATTGGGATGTCTTCGGTGAAACGATTTTTGCTATAGACGAGATTTCTGTAGATAACAAGACAGATTTAGTGTTTGCTCATATCGATGACATTAGCATTACCGAATTAGACTACTACAGCCAGGGCTCTAACTTTCCACGTATCATGGGAATTGACCTAAAAGGTAATTTCTATGGTTCCGGTAAAATTGCATCCAGCAATGTGGGGAGAGATATTATTAGATTATCTGCTGACAGAACAACAGTGACAGGTATCGCAGATAATGTTACTGATGGTAATGATTTGATCAACAAGGGCAAATACAAACTGCAGATGGTAGGGTTTGCTGATGACAAGATATTAATCAAGTCATTTAGGGGAAGCACCACTGATGAAGAATACTTTGTGTGGGATGATGGTGATCAAACCTATACTCAAATAACTGACGTGGATAATACTGATGCTGATGGTAAAAACGATGAAGAATGGCCACTCGCCGTTCCTTATTCATCAGCTTCCATTGCATTCTTATATAAGTTTGAAGGAAATTCAAGTGGGATATATACTACTGACGGTACATCTCCAGGAACTTCAAAAATTGCTGATGTGTCTACCTTTCACAAAACAGCATTAGCAGCAACCTCTAATCGTATTCTTTGGGCAGATACGGATGGTGGTGATGAGGAGTTATATGTCTATGATGGAACTTCCACTTCTAAAATTGATCTCAATACAACGGGAAGTTCTTCACCAAGAGAGTTTGTAGCCAATGGGGATCAAGTAGCATTTATTGCTAATGGTGGTGATGGTTATGAGGTTTATATATACAACGGAACAAGTGCTAGCAAACTAGTCGACCTAGCTACAGGTGTTGATGCTATAACTTCTTATAATGCTTATTACAAACGAACCATCTGGAAAGTAGGCAATGGATTTGTTTTTGTTGGAAATGCAGGGTCTGAAGACCACTTCTACTACACAGATGGGGTCAATGTGGTTCTACTCAATAACGGAGATACCTACGATGGTTATTTCACTTCTCAGCAATTAACCACTTATGTTACCTCAGAGTATTTCTATCATACCGATAACGATAAAGACATTTTCAGAACCCCTATACCGGATAACATCTATGTCTCTTCTGCCTGGGCTACAGGTTCGGTACCTCCGGCTTCAGGTACCTTACAAGATGTTTATATCAATGATAACCTGACTCTAGCTTCATCAGAAGTATTGACAGTCAGAAGCTTACAGATAAGTGAGGGAAATACTATCACAGTCGCTTCTGGAGGAACTCTGGTAATCAAGGAAGAACTGTTCAATAAAGGTTCTATTACAGTAGCATCTGGAGGAACCTTGATCACTTACGATGGTAAATACAGCGCTGGTAATGACATAACCTTTGAAAGAAACAGATCGTTTGGAGAAGGCCGTTATAGCATGGTTGGAATTCCTGTAGCTACCGCAAATGGTTCTGATTTGCGCACGCAGTGGATTTATAGTTATAATGAATCTAACGATGGCTGGAATGATGCAACATCCGCGACATTGGTTCCTGGTCAGGGTTATGCCAGTGCTGGAAAACAAAATATGAGCTTTACGGGAATACCTAACAAAGGTGAAGTCACATACAATGCAGTAGTCAATGGTAATGGCTTTAATCTTGTAGCCAATCCTTACGCAGCTGCACTTGATGTTTCTAAGTTTCTTACCGCTCAAACCAATATAACAGGTACCATTTATCTCTGGGATGATGGAGGATCAAATGCAGGACAAAGAGCCAGTGATGATTATGTGGCTGTGAATGGTGCTGGTCTTGATAATGATAATTATACTAGTGGTGGGGGAGGCAATTCCTACAATAATCACATAGGATCTATGCAGGGCTTTTTTGTACAGGCTACAAACAGTACGGCTATTAAATTCACGGAAGACATGCGAGTGGATGGAAGCAATGCTGATCCAAATTACTTCAGAACTGCCAATGAGTCTTTACCATATGTGAAGTTAAAACTGTTCGGTGAAGATGGAGTAGTAAAAGTCGCAACAATAGGTTGGGCTGACAATGCAGATGATAATCAGATCAATACCTACTACGATTCCAAAATTTTCAATGATGAGGCACCATTCGCACTGTTTACATTGAAGGATCAACAATCACTCGTTATTCAGGGGATCACAGAGTCAAAAGAGGAATTGCAGCTTGGTTTGCACATTGACATAGCTGGACAATACCAGTTCTCACTAGATAATGAAGCGTTCTCAGATCGAGCGTTGTATCTGCTGGACGGCATGAACGGAAACATAATTGATCTATCTCAGGGGTCCTATCACTTTAATGCAGATCAAGGACAGAATCTTGGTAGATTCAAGCTCATGACTCGACCTTTGGATATCCTCTCTGTTCAACCACAGATGACTAAAATATATGTCTTCGATGGCAAACTCTATATCAAAAGAACTGAGCCTACGACGCTGCGGGTATATAGCCTGTCTGGACAAAGAGTAATGGAATACCATTCTAAAGGTTCAGAGGTACTGGATTTATCAGGGCTTTTGCAAAATGGACTCTATATGCTTACCGACGGTAAAACTTCTCGAAAATTTGTAATCAAATAAACCACCAAGACTATGAACTATTCCAAAATAATAAAAATAGCCACTCTTCTTCTTTTTGTAACTGGCCCAGCTCTGGCTCAGAGTGCGCCTCCGGCTACTCCTATTGATGGGGGACTCAGCCTGCTATTGGCTGCAGGTGGAGCTTATGGTATCAAAAAAGTGTATGAAAAGAGACGTAAATAAAGCATAAGTGATAGATGCTAGATAAGCGATTTGCTTTATACAGGTATAAATAATGAAATAGCATCGAGGATTCCTCGATGCTATTTTGGTTTATAGATATTCTGACTCTATTATTGAATTGGCATTCTGAGAAGTGGATATCTACATTGGCAATTCAGGAAAGTACGTGAGCATTCCGCATGGTATATGGCGACTAATTAAGTACATGATAGCTTTGAAGCTGGAGTGGTAGCAAGGAGATTGAAAATATGTACGTCGTACGCTGTGCATTTGGAATATAGGAAGTTCTATATCCTGTCACATTTTAGCCTTGGTGCTTAGGTTAATATTACTTAACCCACATTATTCATATGATTGTGTTTAAGCTTGGCACAAGTGATTGATTCTCTTTTGGTTATCAAAAGGTTCATAGTGATTTCAATAGCCCAAATTTGGGCTATGATAAAATAGGCTAAATTCAATCAATCACGCTTATAATCTGTGAGTTACAGGTTCTCAATAATTACTACCCGGATTATTCGGGTTAACCCGAAAGACAACCATTAATCCATTTTAAGCAGGTATTTGAGTGACTGTTGATTTGTTCTGATGACTAGTATCGCTCTGTTCGTTTCTGATATTGTGGGTAAAATGCACTGTCTTTGCTTGCTATCCATTTCTTTTCGAAAAAGTATTTTACCAGAGAGTTCTAGCATTATGATAGTTCTTGTTTGAGGTCCTGACTCATTAAAATGGACAGTCATTTGCCCGTTTGATACGCTGATTGAAATGTTATCTTCATTTGATTCAATAGACAATATGGGTAGATAGAAGTCAATGTAATCAGGAATTCCATCCTTATCCAAATCCATTAAACCTTCCTCAGCATCAGGGATATCGTCATTATCTGAGTCCAGATCTAAGGCGTCAATTTTTCCATCTTCATCCGTGTCTATAGGATTTCCTCCAGCTGTTTCCACCCAGTCAGATATATTATCCATATCAGAATCTTCTAAGTTGGGATCAGTGGTCAATTCCGATTCTTGCGTATTCGTAAGACTATCTCCATCTAAATCCCCTAGAGGACCATCTGCATCATTCAAATCTCTGAAATTAACGATTTCATCTCCGTCAATATCTATCATACCTTCTTCACTATCAGGTTTTCCATCGTTATCTGAGTCCAAGTCCAATGCATCTATGGTCTGATCTAGATCGGTATCAATACCCCACCCTCCATTGGTTTCCCAATAATCACCCAGGCCATCCATGTCAGAGTCGTTGTTTTCAGGGTCTAGTAAAAGTGAGGTTTCAATGATATTCGTTAAGCCATCATTATCCAGGTCTCCAGTAAGCCCGTCTTTTTCATTGGGATCGCGGAAATTGAGTATTTTATCTCCGTCATTATCAGCAATTCCTTCCTCAAGGTCAGTCTTGCCATCATTATCACTATCTGTGTCTACGGCATCAATTAAACCATCGCCATCTGTATCAATGAGTTGTCCATTGTCGGTTTCGAATATATCCATAAGTCCATCTTCATCAGAATCTGCCATAGCTATATCAGTTCCTAGATACAATTCAATGAAATCAGCTAGCCCATCATTATCCGAATCAGTACTGGCGTTTTCTTTTTCGGAATATATCCAGTCACCAGCTATTGTTTGCTTGTCCTGCTGAGGAGAGGAAATAGAAAGCTCAACCGGGGATTTCGAAGTGGTCTGATGCTGATAATATAAACTAATAGGATGGAGTCCGGCATTGAGCTTGAGAGAAGCGAATTGTTCTTCTGGAGTAAATTGAAAATCATTATTGATTAAATGAATGTTATGAACTTTCAAATGGGAGGGTTGCTCACTTTTTAAGTGAAAAGTGTACACATCATTTTTCTTGATCCAAACATATCCTGTGAAGGAAACCCCAAAATCTTCTTGATTCACCCAATTAGCTAAAGCAATTATATCCGACCTGAAAGAGGTGTCGGGCTGAAGTTTAGCGAAATCAGGAAGCCAGGGACTGGTGGTTTTTTAGTACCCTACAGTCCAGTCTTGTCTTATACTTTCAGGTTTGGTACCGGCTATTGGATGACTATCATAAGGTCTGCTAGCTGAACTATTTACTAATCTCACTTGCAGCACCTTATCCTTCATTGTTTGGTTCAATTCACGCATGGATGATGACAAGTTTGTCTTTTCTTGAGGGTCTGATACTACGTTGTATATTTCAAAATCATCAGCGTGGTTTTTGATATTATACCTTATTCCTTTAAAATCGCCAATTCTGATGGCTTGCATCTGTTTTCTGGTTCGTCCTCTCTTTGCTGGTTCAAATTCATCATAAGCTTGTGTAGAGCTGGAGTGGTAATATTCAAAATATAGATAGTCTCGCGTTTGTGATGGGTTTTGTTGGGTTAAGGAAGGCATCAGCGAAATACCATCTGTATATGCCGGCACTGGCATTTTGGCTGCTTCCGAAAAGGTAGGTAGCCAATCCCAGATCCCCGAGGAGATACTACTTGAAGTCCCAGCAGGAATCTGACCAGGCCACCAGGCCATAGCGGGTACTCGAATTCCTGCTTCCCAAAGGTCTCTTTTAGTACCGTCCATTTCCCCAAAGGATTCGAAAAAGCGAGGGTCATGCTGTTCATGGTGGGGGCCATTGTCAGAGGTAAAGACAACCAGAGTATTGTTATCGATTTTTAGATCACGTAGAAGCTGTAGCAGATCATCCACTGCCTTATCCACCCGACGAATCATCGTTGCATGCTGGCGGTGTTGAGCCTCCCAGGTTTGATATACATAGTCGGGATGATACTAGGAGTTGATGCTCCCAGTGGCTGTGTTCACATATGGAGGAGTGCCCTCTGGTCCTGTCCATTGAATTCCGCCTTCCATACCTCTGCCTTCTGGATAAGCTGTGCTAGGAATCTGCATTTTGAAATGAGGCACATCGTATGCCAGATACAGAAAGAAAGGCTGATCGGCGTGCTGCTGTCTTTCAACAATTATTTTTTTGGCTCTTGCAGTGAATACATCCGTAGTATAGGTCAAATCTGTTCCGCTATCGATGGGATTTAGCCCTTCATAGAGAAATGCTCTTTTATCCGTCGTTCCGTTTTGTGGATAATGTTCGTGACCTGCTCCGTGAAACAAATAGCCGAAAAACTCATCAAAACCTCGGCTCAATGGGTGTGCATCTAAATTGGAGTTTTTGCCACCTGCTACTCCATATTTACCTACGTGTGCGGTATAATATCCGCTTTTTTGTAGCAGATTGGCCACCGTCAGGTTACCATCTAATTCTTTATCGAATTGGTTATCACGAACATTGGCATGTCCCTGATGTAAACCCAGAAGGAAGGAAGCCCGGGAAGGAGCACACACAGGTGCCGATACGTAATGATGTGTGAGTATTATCCCTTCATCAGCCATTCGGTCTAAACCTGGCGTATCAAATTTTGCTTAGGTTTCGCGTTGATCTTGATAGAACTTGCCTAAATCTCCATATCCAAGATCATCTACTAAGATAAAAATAATATTCGGCTGATCTCTGGTTTGACCAATGGTATAATTCGTAATTATAGTAATTAGAAGCAGCGATAGAAACCAGCGGTGACACGTTAAACGAGCAGGCATTTTGGTAGTCTTTAAGTCCGTAAGCTAGACATGAACTGTAAGTGTCGTTGGTATCTATTTGACCAAAAATGGGCTGCTAATTGATCAATATATTTTATTTAAATGGGCCTTTATCCTTGAAATGAAATCAGTCTAAATAGGGGGTAGTTTGATTGGCTTTGTTGGGATCATAATTTGGATTTGGTGTTGGGTCGTGGGATTTCACGCCCTGCTATTGAAGGTGAACATACCGTACATGCTGAGTATGCGTTATTGAATTTCACTCCCTGATTAGCTAGTTGGTCTATCCCCGGGGTTTTATACAAAGGGTTACCGTAACACCCAAGATCGCGAGAGCCCATATCGTCAATAAAGAAGAGGACTATGTTTGGCTTTATCCAATTGACAAGAAGTCAGTAGAAGTGATGTTAAAAGTGAAATGAAGAATACTCTAGCAAATAATCTATGTTTCATAAAACAAATAAGGCTTAATTCACTAATACTTTCTGGATATGATGTTCTGTTTCAGTTCTGAATTGTACAAAATACAATCCTGAATTCAATTCATGGATGTCTACCGATGATTTTCCAGATTTCAGCGTTCCATATTTCAATACCTGCCCTGCTGTATCGATGAATTCATAATAGACGAGGTTTAATGATTTAGGCACATTGATCGAAACTGTCCCGTCACCAACCGGATTGGGATATACTGTCAAGTTTTTGTCTGAAAAACCTAATGGGACAATGATCTCAATATCAAAACTTTCCTGAATACCTGAGTTGTCATTGGCTGAAGCTGTAATTGTAACATTTCCTCCGCTCAATGAGGTAACTAATCCTGTTTCGTCGACCGTAGCAATTTGATCTTGCGTTGATGACCAGGTGATAGATTCGTCTGTGGCGTCTTCAGGGCTTATCTCTGCGAGAATTATTTGTGCCTCATCCACTTTCATCTGATTATCTCCACTAAGCATAATGGAGGAAACCAAAATCACCGGATTGTAAACTTTTACCTCAAAGGTGTCCGATATACCAGAGCCATCTTTTGCTGTAGCGGTGATTATTACTGTTCCAGCAGTTAGACCAGAGACTCTTCCTGAGGAAGATATTGTAGCAATAGACTCATCAGCAGATGACCATTCCAGATTTCCATTTGTGGCATTAGATGGAGTGATAAGAGCTTGGAGTTGAATAGCCGAACCAATAGCCACACTGTCCATATCCTGAACTGCACTGATGGTAATGTTGGTCACCGCTACCCGATTGATGTTTTTCTCAACGGTAGAAATATTAGAGTAGAAAAAGCTGGAAGCAGTGCTTTTTTCTGCTAATACTCTATAATAATGAGTTCCAGCACTTCTGGAAATACCATCTGTAAACTTTGTTGCTGTAACTCCCGACGCTACCAATTCATAGGTACTTTCGTCCCAGGGTTGTCCACAGTGATAGATAGAAAATGTGGCGTTTCTGTTGAAATCGGAGGCAACCCAAGACAGTTCAACTCGGCCATCGTTCAGTTCCTCGCCTTGCAGCAAATAAGGAGCCCAGGGAATATTCGCGCTGGTGTTAACCTGGGTTATTGGGCCAGGTTCACTTTCGCCATTGCCATTATATGCTACCAACTGAAAGAAATATCCCTGATCGTGCATTAAACCTCTAATCACAACGCCTGATGCATTTTTTGCGTCTTTTTCTTCACTAAGATCAGTGGCTGAAGTGCCATACCTCACTATGTATCCATTGGCATAAGGAACACTGTTCCAATGCAGTGTTACCCTGCGGTCATCTCCCAATGTACGCACCATCTCAGGAGTTGCTGGTGGAGCGGCCTGAGTAGCCACAATATTGGAAAGTTCACTGGCGCCAGTTTGATTTTTTGCTATTACACCAAAATAGTAAGTACTGGAAGAACTAAGTCCTGTTATGGTGGCGTTTTCTTGATTTATAACACTCATTTCCTGAGTTAGCGCATCAGGTGAAGTACCATATTTGATTACATATTCGTCAGCTATATCACGTTTCCACCATTTGAGAGTTGCTCCACCACTTTCATGTTGGATCTGGTAGAGTCGCGGAGCTTTTGGTTTTGGCAAGGACTCTTTTTTCCATGCTATCATGGTTACACTGTAAGGCTCTACTTCAATGTTGTCTGAGCCAACCTTGATTTGATAGCGCTGAGGAGTTGATAATGGAGACGCTCCCCAAGCATAGTCCAGCATGACAGACTTTGTCAGACGTGTATGGTCCAGAGTTATTTTCACTTTATGTTTAACTTCCGATTTATTGATAACCAATAAATAGTCTACACTGTCCATACCATCATAGGCAGTTACAAAGACACCCGGAGTGTCTCCGTTATTTGAACTGACCATTACTCCTCCAGTTAAGGTTGATTCCCAGACGTGGTGGCTGTTGTTAATGACTCCATAAGCAATGTTACTTGCGTGCTTATCTGGCCTTATGGTGTAGCTATTGGGCTCTAGTGATGAATCAAACTCATACTGGTTATTAAACGCACTGAAGATCTGGTTTTTGTAATTGTTTGCAGAAATAATACCTTCACCAATATGATGGTTGCCAATTAGATGCGCTCTCGCTTGCGCCGACATTCGGGTAACGTATTCTGAAGTGTAAATGCCGGCATATGTAGAACCGTTCACAATTGTAGAATTCCACACACCATATTCAGTTACGATGATTTTGGAGTTGTCCCAGCTGATAGGAGTTACTTTACTATTAAAAAAATCATTATTCGTACGATTTTGAAGTTCACCATTAGCTCGACGTATTTCTGTATCCAGATCTGGACTTTCACCACCATGAATAGCGTAGGAGTGGAAGGAGACATAATCCCAATATCGATCTTGCTCTGATTCATAGTCTTTGATTCCTTTTGCCCACCTTCCCAGGCCGTCCCATCCATAATTATGTGCTATTTTGGCATAAGGATCAATGTTTCGGACCGCTTCTGCGATTTCTTTCATTTTATAGGCAAAGTCCTTTCCATCATTGAAAAAGAATCTGCGATCAGGCGTGTAGAAGTTGGGTTCATTGGTAAATTGATAAGCTTCTACTATGATATTATTATCCTTAATGAATTTGACGAATGTCTTGACCTCATCAGGAGTCTGGACAAATGAATTCAATGTTACCACCAGCTTTGCACCTAATTCGCCACACATTTCATACATATCGAAAATGCGATGCGGGATTTTCCCATTTACCCATTTGAGATCATTGGGAGCCTCGTCTGACCATCCATCTTTAGATCCTGCGGACTCTAGACCACCTTTTAGATCACTCGCCACTTGTTCGAAATGCTGAAATTCATATTGGCCAGTGTTCATATCCAGGTAGTTATTTCTGGTGCCCGAAAAATATCTTAAAAAACCAGGATTAGCCTCCTTGGCTCCAGCCTTGAAAACAGGGCTCATATAGGTCCACGGAGAATCACCAATTCTCATATTGTATCCAGCAAAACCTTCTGTTAGGTCATGTCCCGATGAGGTGTTGATGGTTATGCTCACAGTTGCCTTGTTGACATTATCTCGAGTATTGCGGTATATTTTGTTTAGATCTGAATTGGTTTGAATGATGTCCTGATAAGAACCACTGCCATTAGTGATTTGAGTTTTCGCCAGATCCAGACCATCTTTTAAAACATCAATAACCTCCTGACTATATGCTCCTTCTTCTTCGCCTATTGAGGCAGTAGACAAGAAGTTTTCTATTTCAGCAATGAGTAGCTCCAGGCCTAAAGTAGAAGATCGCTCGATCCATTGATTGTCCTTAACTTGAGTGATTTGCTCTAGGGTGAGTTTACCTTTAAAATAATATAATTCGTCTATCTGACCCTTAAAATACCGTGCGGAATTTTTGTGTGCACCAATACGAAATGCACCAGTGCAAGGCTCAAAATCTTCCACACTTGTGCTACCATCTGCAATGCCATCTATAAAGAACTGATGCGTGTTTGTTTCTGGATCAGTGATGATGGCAATATGCTTCCAGGCGTTTGTAGGAAAGTCTATTGTATTCCCGTTACTCTCCGTATTCCCTACGAAACTGGCAAGTGCTTCCTTGTCATTATTCATACTCAGATACATTTGAATACGACCAGTTTTATCCTGTGCTCCATTTTTCTGAGCTACTATAATTTGTTCACCAGCATCCACTCCTGCCACGGCCTGGCTATTGACCCAAGCACAGATAGTGTATGCTTCTTGCGATGGGTCAAGTATGCCTTCCTGATCTAAATCGAAAGCATTTTCTGAACCATCAAGATAGAGTGATTCTCCATACATACCTTGTTGAAAAGTGTAATCATTGTTCCGAGCACTCAAGCGAAATTGGTTGGAAGTAGAATCATTTAGATCCTTATCAAAGGGAAAATGAAATATTAATTCCTGAGCATTGGTGATGTTTGACAATATCAAAAATAGAAGCAGGGCTCTTGGTCTTTTGAGCATTGATGAATGTTTCTTACAAAGCTATTTGATCCCATTCGCACAATGGTGTTGTGGAATGTTCAAAGATGGGGCACTAAGGGTCGCTATTCAATTTGGAAGAATTTTATCTCCTTTTTTACAGAAACATTCAATTTGGTTTTTTAGTATAGCAAGCTTGCCAACAAAAACACACTTCCCAAAAGAGTATTTTTAAATCTCATGGTGCAATCAACATGACAGCCTAAGTGCAAGAATTTAGCGTTACGCTAAAAAAAAATGAGCCAAATACCAGATCCAAAGAACATTTCAATTATTTATCCTTAATAGAACAGATAATAGCCTAAACCTGCACATTTTATGCACCACATTTTACTTAATTATGAATCACTTTCGGGTATTAACTCTAAAAGTGAAGAAATATGAATTTTAAAAATCATGAACTTGGAAAGGGTGTGAATGCTGGAGTTGACCGTGATAGAGTAGGCGAAGGGCTGTCAATGGTAAAAAAGAATAATATGACAGAGTAGAACCAAATGAATGTATAACATCAATTAAAGGAAGTTCATACAGCTTTTCAGTTTAACAGTAGTGAAAACAAAACACGCAAAATATTACAAACGATTTACAAATGAAAAATCATATAAGAAAAATATTAGTGGTATTTGCATTGATAGCTATTCAAACGAATGTAAATAGTCAAGTACAAGTTACAGTAACACCAAGTTCTGTTTTAACAGATATTTCTCAGGATCCTCTTGGTTTGTGTTTGAGTTATCCAAATGATGATGATGAATTTTTTCCTGATAGAAACAGGAGTACTGTTGAGGCATTTAATTCACTAAATGTTAAGACATTACGTTTTCCAATGGGAACACTTGCTGATAATTACTTTTGGCATGAGCCTGGTGATTACCAAAATGCTGTAAATGGTTTAAAGCCACATGTCGCGAGTATGGTTAAAAACCCGGGTTCATGGGATTGGTTGGTAAACGCGGATGGCAGTATAAAAGCAAGTGCCCTCGATTTTGATGAATACATTGATTTATGTAATAGTACAGGATCTGAGCCAGTTATTATGGTAAATGCCTTTGGACATTTGCATGAAGGTTCTACCTATTCTTATCAGGATATTAAAACGAATGCAGTGGAGTGGGTACGCTATGCTAATGTGGTGAAAAACCTTAATATTAAGTATTGGGAAATTGGTAATGAGTTAAGTGTGGAAGTAAATCATGGAAAAATAACACCTGCAGAATATGTAACGTTATTTCTAGATTTTACTGCTGCTATGAAGGTTGTTGATCCATCTATTAAGGTAGGACTGGGTCTTGGTTTTAATCATTTTGATGACGTACTATCTCAAACTTATGAGCAAGCTGATTTTATAGTACCGCACAATTATTCATCGCAATATGATAATTTTGATGATTACCGTAGCAGTTCATCGGCACCTCTTTTAAATCATATAGCGAATGCTAACAATGCAATAAACAACGTTCCAGAACCCTATCGTAGCAATATAGGAATTATGGTTACCGAGTTTAGTTCTTTTCGTCCTGGTGGAAACTGGAAAACTCCAGCAGGTACAAATGATAATAAAAATGATATAGGAAAGTCAATGGTAACCTTTGAAATGCTCGCATCGGCATTGAGTAGTTTCGACAGAATTAGTTATATGCATTTCTGGGTAACACACTCGCCTTTTGGATCAAGTGGTTTTTCAAATAGCTACACCAATGCTTTTGATGAGTATTTAAACACCTTAAACCAAGGTAATGCGATTGCTTTGTTTAACAGGTTTAAAAGAGACAAAATGGTCGAAACCACGTCCTCTTCATCATTGGTTCGCGTGTATGCATCTTATTCAGAAAACGCTGAAGATCTTACTGTTTATCTTATAAATAAAAGTTATACGGAAGAAATTGTCACTATAGAGGTGAATAGCCAAATGGAACTAAAGGCAGGAGATATATGGACCTATACTGGGGAAAATGGGCAGGCTAATGACATAGTTAGTACCATTAGTAAAACAGGGTCGGTTGTGCCACAACAAAATAGCTATACAGTAACGCTTCCTCCGGTCTCAATAACAGCAATTGCACGTGCACTATCACCATTATCTACGGCTTACTTTATTGATAACGTTCAAGAAAATCAAGGAATAAAGAGCAATCAAAGTGCTACCGATGTAGAAATAACAGATAATGGTATAGGTGAATGGGGAATAGTTCAAGCAGGAAGCGGTTATGTGTATTTACAATCTTTAACCAATGGCAAGAAGTTACAAGGAACGTCATCTGATTTATATTTAGAAAGTGCAGTTTCATTAGCACCTTCAACGTCCACTGATGATTGGGTAAAATGGAAAATAACCAAAAGTTCTCCTGGTGTGTTTTTCATAGACAATAAAGCTCATAATGTGCGATTATTTCTAAACGGTAGTAATGAAGTTAGTTTCGGTTCCACTTCATGGACAGGTTCTTTGGTTCAATGGAAAATTGCAAATTACAATTCTGAGCCTCCTGTTCTATTATTTAATCCCGATCTTTCAAAAACCTACTTTATGGTTAGCCCTACACATAATTTGAAAATAGGCGCAAACGGAGGCGAAGATGCATTCACAACGACCGTATCTGCTACTGATGAAACGGTACAATGGAAGTTCACAGAATCAAGCAACCCTGGATATTTTCATATTGATTGTATTGGTGCTGGGAGTACTCCACGTATACGCACTGATGATACGGAAAACGCAGATATGCAGGATATTGGATCTGAGGGTGTATGGACACAATGGCTTTTAGAGGAAGTTTCAGATACAGAGTATTTCACCTTAACAACAAGGGATGGAGCTTATACTCGATTAGAAGTAGATTCGAATGGTTCGGTTAAAATGAACAAATTAATTGATACAGGTACATACAATTATATTGTCTTTGAAGAGGGTTATCCATTGATTATTTCGGTAACAGGTATTACGAGTACTCCTTCATTGGCAACACTTTATGAAGGTGAAAGCATTCAGGTTACCGCAAGCCTAACACCCGCTGATGCATCAAATCAAAATGTAACGTGGAGTAGTGACAATACTTCTGTAGCAACTGTTGATACCGATGGTCTGGTAACAGTTGTTGGTGTTGGAGTAGCAAATATTATTGTTACCACTGATGACGGTGGTTTCTCCGATACCAGTGAAGTAACAGTTGTTTGTAATACGCTTCCTTCGGTTGATCCTTATCTTCAGATTAATGATAGTACTTGGCAAAATGTAAGTACTGCAAATTTAAATGAAGGTGATACCATTAAATTCGCCCCATCTCCATCAGTAA
>JBLIIJ010000027.1:0-41205 GCA_047635055.1 Cyclobacteriaceae bacterium
GTAATCAGATGGTTGAGCAAGTAAAAAAATTAGCTCCGGACGAGAATATCAAACTAAACATTGGCTTTATGGTAGGCTCGCACTTACCTGAAAAAGTCTTCGGTTTTCAAAATCCTCCTTTGGATCTCTGGTTTATGGTAACTCGGCTACTATGGATACTAAGTATCTTTTTTGTTATCATGATTATTGCGCCTTACTTTCATCGGTTTGACATTAAAAAGAATCTTCTCAAAAAGAAGAAAGAACGTTTTACACCGAAAAAAATAGTCCCTGCCATTCTTGATTTAAATCAAATACCAACATTGAACTTTAATCCAAGTATCATCCCAATTATCAAAATGGAACTGACAATGATGATTAGAAATTCTTCAAAATGGATCTCGCTAATCTCAGGAGGACTAATGATTGCTCTGGCATTTTCACCTTACGAGGTAGCGCATCAAATCCTTCTTCCCATATTATGGTTCTTACAAATTGAGAAACTATCATGTGTAACGACCAAGGAACAAGCACATCATCTCGAATATCTTACTTTCTCTTCTTACAAGCCTTTGTATCGGTTGATGACTGCACAACTCTCAAGTGCTATGATCTTATTACTATTAATCAGTCTCCCATTAACATTAAGACTGATTTTCGTTGATCTCGAAAGCTTTGTTGAGGTTCATATCGGAATATTGCTTCTAGTCCTTTTATCCTCTGCTTTGGGGGCTATAAGTAAAGGAAAGCGGCTATTCGAAGCGCTGTTTTTTTTCCTTACTTATTTTGCGCTAAACAAAATACCCTTCGCCGATTACTATGGAGGATTCCACGAGGGCGGCCATTATCTTATGCTATTAACAAGCATTGTGATGATCCTGGCCAGTATTACTTATGGATTTAGACACCTTCAACTGACAAAAAATTGAATACTTTATTGAGTATTATTTTGACTTTTTAAACACGAAGATGAACCTGTAAATCAGGAAAACCCATGGAAAGCCATGAAGACACAGGTCAAAGTAATCCATCGGCCCCATTCCGTTTCCACCTCCGAAAAGCCATGTTAGTTTACCAACGATATGTGGTTCAGGGAAAAATGGCGCCAACCCTAATGTCATACTAAGTGCAAAAGGCAATGCTAATTCTTTCCAACGTATTGATTTCATAACTCAAAGCTAAGGTGCACGACTTCCTTTCAAAGTAACAATTGTTACTATTGCCAGCTTTCAAAAGCACTTATTTTAGAATAAAAAATAGATTTAGCGAAAATATTGGATTAAAGTGCGACAATACTAGACGTGAGAACAGCTTAGAGATTTATAAGTGGAAATATCTCAGGATCAGTAAACATTCCTCTTGATGAACTCGAAAATAGCATTGGTAAAATACGCACGATGAAAAGCACCTTACTCGTTTGCCGCTTATGTGGAAGCCGAAGTGCACAAGCCTGTGCTTTTTTTGAAATCCATGAATATGGATTGGATCAATGTAGGATCTTTATATGCTCTCCGTGCCGAGACTAGTGTCAAAACTAAACTAATTATACGGCTCTTCCCTATACGCCCTCCAACTAGCATAGCCGGTTGTCAGATCATATACATTTATAAAACCGGCTTCTCTTAATATTTTAGCTGCAACTGCACTTCTTGAACCTACTGCACAATACACTACAGTTGGGAGCTCAGCATCTAAAATGAAAAGTCTTTTTTCAAAATCTGGGTTGGTCATATCTAGGTTTAGAGCGCCTTCAACAGCTCCCTTATTAACCTCGGCTTTAGTTCTAACATCTATAACCTGAAGTTCAACCAGCTTAATTAACTCTGAAAATTGCTTCGCATTAATATTTTTAATCGAAGGCTTTTGCTCTGTACAACTTAGGATTACAAAGACAATAATAAAGGGGACTAGACTTGCTCGCATTCTGAAAGCTAATATAACCACCTTTGGGATTACAAAAAACTATTAAAATCTACTTTTGCCCTGATCTTACAAGGTTTTCTGTTCCTCATGCCTCTTTTGCAATAAACCAAATTGGTTTTTCTTGATCAAATTTGTCCAAATTGGCGTTAAAACTACCGCTCATCACGCCCAATTGATTGTACTCTTTAATCGCACCAGCTTTGGTCTCCGCCAATGACCATACATCTTAAATAATGGCTGAATTATCTGCTCCTTTGAATTCTGAAACCGAAATATTCTGATATATAGGTAAAAATGCTTAGTTAATATTCTTTCTTTATAAGAGTGGAAGACATTAATCCGCTAGATTATAAGTCAGAGAGAATTGCAAATTTAAATTCGTCATATCATTATACGAAATGAAATAGGTATTGAATCGGTAACTAATCAGTGTTTGAATGCCCCATCCTATTTTCCCCTTTTGCTTCATTAAATCCAAACCTAGACTATATTCAATATCATGTTGAAATTTTTTATCTGGAATGTTAGGTATTTGAGTCAAAAAATAATCTTCATCGAATTTTACGCGCTGTAAAGACATACCCATATACCACTCATTTTGAAACATCTTAATTCCTAAATAGTTAGAAATAGAACCAGGCCCTATTCCCGGTCCAAGTAGCTGACCTTGATGAGTGTACCCTTGTTTGTTTACTGTATGTGTATAAGCTGAGTTAGTCAGACGATAAATATAATTTTTATAAAAAGTCAATTGGGTATGCTCATACAGTATTGAATACCTTTTTTGATTGGCACCCTTCCATATTTTTTCTATGCCAAAAGTAAAAAGACTATTGTGTTCAAACTCAAGGGCTGTTTTTCTGAAGCCTCCATCAAAATCATTTTTACCATATTCCAAATAAAACCTAGCTTGAGACTTAACAAGCTTCCATTGTAAAAACAATGAAGCAAGTTGATCAAATGTATCGTTACCAGTGTAACGAATGGTATCACCCTTACTATTCAATTTTACATCATCATCTACAATGTATAATAATGAGAAGAGATCCGCAGCTTTAAAAAGCTCAGTATTCGTATACATTACACGAGAAAATCCGAGCGTGACACCATTGAGGCGAGGCGGTTCATAACCAATCGACAGTCCATTGATGTAGCGACTGTTGTTTGTATTATTATCATCAAAGTACTCAGACTCACGAAGCAATCCGTAATATAGGAATGGCTCAATATGACCTAAATCCAAGTCTTTAATCTTGATGTTTATTTTGTCGTTAGTACCAAAATGAATGAACGGGAATCCCGCGCCACCATTACTCATTATAAGATGATTCACTCTAGCTGGACCCAATGTGAAATTTTGAGTAGAAATACCCGTAACAAATGATCCAAATTTAAAATCTAAGCTGCTTTGACCAAGATGAAATTTAAAAAAGGAATCATTCCCGTATCGCTGTACGAAATCAATATCAGCACTGCTCCCAGCCATTTTTCTAAACTGATAATTATTCGTATTCTTAAGCGCGTTGATTTCAGCCAAATCATAAGACCTATTTTGAGAAAAGTAAACTGTTGGAGCGAAGGTTAAAAAAACATGCTTGGAGAAAATGCTAAAACCTCCTCTTATTTCTTGGGTAATCCCTTTACCAACCCATACCGGGCCGTCATTCCAACTTCTTGGATAATTGGAGTTAAAATATGATATACTATTGATGTCCAATAAGGAGAATGACTCTTCAAAATCTATTTGGTAAAAAGAAGAGAGATGTCTTGATATCTCTTCCACAGTATCGAGCGATGCGATTTCTAGATTATGAACATAGTATTCATAACTTCCAGGCCATATTGGTTGACTTAATGTTTGGAACAAAAAGCAAAAAGACAAACAAAAAAATAGTAGTAGGCTTTTCATCTAACACGAATATCGGCTTTTAAAAATAATCTAGCTCTTGACTGTCTATAAGTAAAGGCATCTGACATTATAAGTTATTCTAAGTTAATGACTGCAACTTTAATATTGAATTCAAGTCTAAAACCCGAAGTGATAATGCCACTTTTTGTCCAAAAAAAGAAAACATTAGGTCGGTCACAAGGAAGCTGTTAAAAAAAGTCGTGAACACTTCTAAAGGTGTTTTCATCGACTTGCTTATCGTTACAAGATTCTTTGAACTAGAAAATAGACAACTATAACAACCAATGAAATCAAAACAAAGTCAAGCATTTTTATGATACGATATTTTAATCGTTCGTGCTTAGTCATATCTTTTTTCTTGAAACGCATCGCAGATGAGTTTCCATTAGTTTTTACCACCAATTCAAGATGTTTCAACATTTCATTAGCCAACGTACTTCGCTTATAATCACCTGCGAGCTTTAAAGCTCCACTTACTAACTCGATATACTGTTTCGGGTCCGTTTGAAAACTTTTTACTTTGGTTAAAAACTCCTGTTCATTTTCTGGTTCAAAGCATAAGCCCGCATTATAATTTTGTATCAATTCTTTTGCCTCTCCTTCCACACCCAACAGAATGGGTTTACCCATAGCAGCATTTTCAAAAATTTTAGAAGGAAGAACTGCTTCAAATGTCACTGACTTTTTCAGTTGAACCAGCGCCACATCAAGCAAGCTAATATAATTGGGCACCTCCGCAGATGGTATCGAGTCAAGCATAAGTACATTCTTGATGTTTAACTCTTCTTTTTTTGTTTCCAGCCTTGTTTTGAAAGCTCCATCACCAATAAATAAAAACTGGACACTTGGATCTGTAACTTGAAGAGCGCAATCCAATATAAAATCGAGATTATGTGCCATGCCATGAGTACCTATGTAGCCAATAACAAACTTATTCTTCAAATCATACTGTTTCAAGAGCTCTTCATTGGGTTCTTTTGGATAATACTTGGTTTGATCAACCCCATTTTTAATTACCTTAATTTTATTCAGAGCAATTTCATCAGTAGCAATTCTTTTTTTAAAAGAATCAGTAACCACTACTATCATGGAGGCATCCAAATAAAGAAAATCTACCAGCGACTGAAGTTTATTCAGCAGACCATTGGTCTTCATAGCTTCAACAGCAAGAATAGATTCAGGCCATAAATCACGTACTTCCATGACCCAGGGTTTTCCTTTAAATAAGGAAACTAGAAGTCCAGAAAATGCAGTAAACAGTTGAGGAGATGTAGCTACTATGATATCTGTTTTCACAAAAAAAGAAGCGAAAAAAGAAGTCAGTGCAAAACTTATGTAATCCAAAATACGCTTTAACGTTCCTCTATTGGATGTAATAAAGCTCCATACTCTAATAACTTTTATGCCAGATAGCATCTCTTTAGAATATAATTTGTTTTTGTAGCCATCAAAAAGCTTTCCTTTCGGGAAATTTGGATTGCAGGTAATCACCGTAACATCAGCTCCTTTTTTCACCCACTCCACGCAGTGGTCAAAAGTTCGATTTGCAGGAGCATTACTCTCAGGAGGGAAATTATCGGTTAAGAATAATATTTTCATAGCTGATTAAAACAAACGTTAGTCTCTAATTGGGTATTAAAATCAACAGTGATAACCTGAGCCTCCACACTATTGTTAAACCCTCTAGAAAGCTGATAATAGTCAATTTGAAGACCAGAATGTCCCTTAAAGGATATTTTTCCGAATGCTCCAATAAAGGAATTTTCGGCATATTTCAATGATATATCTGAATCAAAATGAAAATAAGCTTTGGACCCCATCTTTACGTTCAGTTTATCAAGTATTAGCAGTGTATTTGGTTTATGCATAAAATGTCTCGTATGTACAACACCTTGTTTCTTATAACCATCATGAGAGGCTTTAGTCTCATGCTCATTTTCTTCATGAATAGTACAGTATGCTCTTTCTGCAACCCTAAAGCTTGCCCAAACAGCACTTTGTTCTTTGTTATTTACGAGCACAGTGTTATGACTGGATGTTGATCTCTCTTTATTTCTTATTTCACCTTTTTCATAAGTAGTAATGCCTGTATCTACGATAAAAGGTTTGCTATTCCAGTGAACAATAAAATTCAACGTATCGCTATGGGCATGGCCTGGTATATAGTCAGGCCCTATATTTCCTACATCCATAAACAACTCATAGTTCTGACCTTCAAATTTTCTGTATCCGCTTGAAGAAAAACGGTCAAATTTTGGTGTCAGCGATAATTTTTTTGCGTAATCAGAAAGTTCACGTGAAGTTGGAGCAATACCTGCTGTAGCGTCATTTACATAAGGCATCTGGCCGTTCTTAAAGCTCATTGTGTTCATCCAACCAAGCATTTTACAGGCTTTTTCCTCTAAACAAAGTAGGAAGCTTTCGTTCCACAAATCAGAATTCCTTCTAATGAGGCTAATACTATCCAATAATCTATAGAGTATTATTTGATGATACATGGGAGACAATTCAATATGTGCTCCATCATCTAGCACTTGCTCCTTGAGCTCTGCTGTTAATATTTTTTGAGTTTTATCAATGAGTTTATGGTCAGAAAAATAAGTACCCGCAAAAAGTAATGCAAATGCATTTTCTAACAAATGATTGCCCAGTAAATGGTACTCAATATTTCTTAACAATCGCGATGTATCCATAGATAACAACTCACTTATCTTCTCATTTTTAAGCTGATGTTGACTTACAAATTTTATCAGATTAATAAGTCTCAAAGAAGTAGGATATGGCTCTAGAGCATCTTTCAAACTAAAATAATTATCATGAAAATGCAGTACTTTTTGCTCTACGTCTAGGCTATTCAACTCCGATTGTGTTACACATTCGAAATAGGCCAAATTATAAGTCCAAAGCTTACCATACTCCGAAAAATTCCAGTCTATTTTATCACGAAACACTTTTGTTTGATTCAAAAATCTAAAACCCGTGGGAGGAATAAACATTTCTTCACCATGAATGAATGGATGGAATAAAGGAATGGTTGTTACAAAAAATGACTCAGAAAGAGATTCTTTTCTAGCTTGATTCGGAAGCTTGTTCTTTAAAAAATAAAATAAGCGATAACGTACTTGAATCCATTTAAGATATTTAAGGGTATGATATAGTTGAAGAATCTTTCTCAATTTTTTGTTGACAAAAAGCCAATTAAACTAGAAGCAATTCTTTCAGCAGCCTTTCCATCCCAGAGTGGAGGAATTGAAAACTGCTCTTTAGAAGTGGCTAATTTCTTATCCACAATCGCCGAAACATTGGCAGCATCTAGGTCTTTAATCAAAGTATTAGTTCCTATTTCTGTTGTAACAGGCCGTTCGGTTGTTGATCTTAAGGTGATACATGGCACTTTCAAAAATGTAGTCTCTTCTTGTATCCCACCAGAGTCTGTGACTACCAAGGCAGCATATTTAACAAGGGAAAGAAATTCTAAATACCCCAAAGGTGGCAATACAATGAGATCTTTTATCTCTTCGAGTTGATTCATCAAACCAAACTTTAAAAGATTGTTTTTTGTACGAGGATGCATTGCAAACACTACCCTTTTTCTGTTCGCACAATCCCTCAATATTTGAATCAGTTTGGTAAGAGAGGATTCATTATCTACGTTTGATGGTCTATGAAAAGTAGTGAGTATGTACTCACCTTCCTTTAAACCAAGAGAATCTCTATAAGTGACTTCTTTGATTTGACTTAAATAAGTCACCACAGAGTCAATCATCACATTGCCTGAGAAAAAGACTTTCGAATCGTCCACTCCCTCTCTTTTCAGATGTCTCAGTCCACTATCTTCAGTAACAAAAAGCAGATCTGCGATACTATCTGTAATGACTCGATTAATTTCCTCGGGCATCATTCTATCTCCACTCCTAAGGCCTGCCTCGACATGAACCAATTTAATATGGAGCTTACTAGCCACTAAAGCACAAGCCAAGGTAGAATTAACATCTCCCACAACTAATACCATATCTGGCTTTTCCTTTAAAACAACTTTTTCAAAAGCAATCATGATGTTGGCAGTAGCTTCAGCATGAGAACCCGATCCTATTCCTAAAAAATAATCCGGTTTAGGTAAACCAAGCTGATTAAAGAAAACATCACTCATTTTCTCATCATAGTGCTGTCCGGTATGTACAATCAAAGATTCGACATCAGCTCGATCTTTAAAGACGCGGTGAAGAGGCGCCACTTTCATAAAGTTAGGTCGGGCTCCAACTACACTTATGATTTTATATTTCTTAATTGACTGCATTGAAATCGTAATTCAAGATAATGTTTAATAGTGGCAATATATTTTTAATACTTTACCGGGCATTTTTTTTTCTCATGTAGTAGTCTTTGATCCACCTATGTCTGAAAACATACCTAAAAACCTTTTCTGGCAAAAAGTCACTCCCCAACATAAAAATGAAAGTCTTCAATCTTATAGAAAAGGAAATATTAACTTCTACATTTTTTCTACTCTCCATCCCTATTCTTTTACTTTGAAAGAGTAGTTTTATATTGTCTTTTTGATTTAAAACTAATCTTCTTATTTGGCTCATTGGTTTATGTTTCCTATTAGATACCTCATAAAGAGTTTTATAACCAAATTTCTTTAACAAAGGACCTTGTAATTTTTCTATTTTCCTTATCTGTCGGGCAGAAAGTTCATTTTTAAAGCTGTCTATTTTACTTAGATCAAAACCTGATTTTACATAATGAGAAGCGTCTTTGTCTAAAGTCTCTTCGAGTAATTGATCATGAAAGGGTAAGCCAATAAAAGCACAGACATTTTTTAAAATTACTTCTGGTGACTCGAGAAGGTCCTCGTATTTAATAATAAGATATTGCTTTTTACCAATAAGTGATTCACTGTATAGCCCAGCTATATTTCCATTGACCCACTCCTGTGCGGCGAGATAAATATCAATACCTGCTCGAAGGTTATGACTTAAAGCAGTTGATCGTCCGTCTCTTACGATATGAATTATCTTAGTATCTGGGATCAGCGCCAACAAGTCTTCTGTAAAATATTGAATATTTGGTGTCTTATCTCCGAAAACAGCTTTACCATTCTTTTCTAGCAACTCTTCAATACCATTTTTAACTACACTTCGCGCATCTTCATAGTCACCGAGATTTTGATAGTCCAATATTTCCGCCAGACGACCTTTATAATCTAAGCTTATCAACCATGACTGTATTTCTTCCCATGAGTAGTCAAGGTTGTAAGGCAAAACATCTTTATAGTATTTAAAACAGGAAATCATTCGAAAACCAACAGAATCTACACCGATGTGTATACCAGGATGGCGTCCGAGTATTTCGGAAAGTAATGTAGTTCCCGACCTTTGTGTCCCAGCTATGAAAAATGTGTTCATTGAAGCACGTTTTTAGTTTGCACCTTACACATATTGGTTGAAAATAATATTTCCCATTAGGACTTCAGCATGTATTCCAATTACCGACATAATCTCATTGACTAATGACCATAAAATAGCTTTTTTTTCTATAAAAACACGATTCCCGGGTGAGACAATTATTCTTATTTCATCAGCAAAGTATATATAACCTCCAATCACAGGTATATTTACTACAGTAGATTCACTTCGCAAAGTGACTGTGTGCTCATTGCTGCAACTGCTCCCGATTGCCGTTCTTTCATCATAACCAGACAGACTTTTTTTCTCAATTTTTACAGAAGTCGTCAAGCCCCTGTTGTATAGAAAAAAGATGAGGTTTCTAAAAAGTGATTGAAGAAACGGTATCTGATTTTTATAAAAAAAATGTTTACAACGATGTGACTTAATAAGATTCATCCTTTGCTAACACGTTTAATATCGTTTTCTACTGAACCCATAACATTGTTCGTTTGGAAATTCTGATTAAAACTTTCCAATGCACGTTGACTCATTACGGAATAATCTAATTTACCAAATTGGTTGATTGCTCTAATTAGTGCATCCGGTGATTTAGGATCAATTAAAACTCCATTTATGTTATTTTTCACCAATTCAGGAATTGCTCTCCAATTTGTTGAAATAACAGGCATTCCAATCGAAAAAGCCTCTACAATTATTCCTGGATAGCCTTCTCCTTGATAATAGGTAGGTAACAAAAGTACATCGTAATTATGAAGCGTATTTACGACTTGATCTATTGCTAAAATACCTTTATAATTTGGAATTTCTTTTTCAATAAAAACCAAATCGTCTTCTATAATTGGCCCGTAAATATGAATAATTACCGAGGGATCAACATTTTTAATGGCATAAAGAATCTCATTTATCCCTTTGTCCTTTCTGATTTGACCAATGAATACAAATCTTCCTTTGAATGATTTTGGTTCTTTCGCTGGTTGTTTTGTTACTGGTTTTCTCGGATTCACCAATTGTTTTATGTTGCTACTATGTCCATCAAAATAATTTTTTAAAGCTTTTGTTTCCAAATAGAAAATCAAACTTTTTTTAAGTGTGTATCTATAAATGGCTTGCCAAAGACTATTTGATGCCTCATAATGAAGATCCATAGCTCCTCCAAAAGCACGAATTATAATATTAATCCTAAACAATCTGGCCAGTGTAACGAGCAATGGAGCCAAATACTTAATTCCGCCCTGACTCAAATTTGCGAATACTACCGTCCTCTTAGTAAAGAAGAAAAAGCAAGAAATAACCACAAAAAATAGATTCAAAACGCTCGATAGTGAGCCTGAAAATTTCTGAGTGTTGATTTGCTCTACTGAATAATTTTGTTCTTTGAAATAATCAACAGTATGGGTAAAGGATAGTGTGGCTCCTCCAATATTATTCTTTTTCTTATTCAACGCCGGTCCAATAAGCAATATTTTTAAATCAGATTTTCTCAAAATGTAATACGTCCTATTTTACTTTCTTATTGAACACGTGGTTTGATTATCCTTTTACTGAAAGGATTTTAATTATCTTAAAAGGATTTCCGCCCACTATGCAATTATCCGGCACCTTTTTATTTATCAGTGAGTTCGCACCGATTATTACATTGTTCCCTACTTCTACCCCTTTCAGAATAGTTACTTTATCGCCAATCCAGACATTATTTCCAATTGTTATAGGCGAGCAATTGTAATCATCAAGTGTTAAATCTCCATTTACCATCAAGTATGCATGATCATGATCCAATATAGAAACCATTTGCCCGATAGTCACATGATGACCGATACTGATTTTCTCATGAGCAACGATTCGACTGTACCTATTAATTCCAAAAAATGCTCCAATCGTTAATTTTCCCTTTGTATAGATCATAACGTCATCGTTGACAATAATACGCCCATCACAAATCATCTCTCCTGATTTGAGAATATGAATGCCACATCTGGATCCTATCATAGAAATCTTATTGATGGATAACCTTCTGTAATAATATGCTCTCAATAGATAATATCTGGAAACACAAGCCATCTTATACCAGATATTTTTATAGGCTAGCCTCATATAAGGTTCTTTTAAGTTTATTTGATACTTCTGGTCCGTAAAATAACATAGCTGCTTTTTTCGCATTTCTGATCAGCATCGCTCTGTATGCTTCATCCTGGACGATTCGATCCATCGATTCAATTATATCCTCTTTATTTTTAGTTTCAACAAGCTCGGCGCATTTGTGTTCTTTGAGGAAATCATTGAGGAAGGAATCTTTAGGCGAATGAGCAAAAATGGGCTTCCCTGATAACAGCATTGGAATTGTTCTGGTTGGAAAAATGGTTTTATACTCAATCTCTCCATATCCACCAGTAAAACCATGAGTAAGCACACATATATCATGTTTCTGTAAGGCTTCATGTATTTCGTCAGGTTTTACGGCACCCATGTATTTGAAAATAGAAGTATCAATACCTCTTTTTTGTAACAGCACTTTGGGAACATGAGTATACACACTCAACTTATATTTAGGGTTGTTTTTAATCGCTTCCAAAAACCTTTTTGTAGCATCAAGGTTCGACTCATTGAAATTACCTATTGCGACAAGGTTGTATACTTTTTTATCACCGCCAAATTTTTCAGACCCTGATTCTTCACTCGGAAAATCCTCGAATGTGTGTACTAAGGGTTCAAATTTTCCGATTCCATATTTTTCTTCGTAAAAACATTGCATTCCTTTACTCATTACAAATATTTTTTCAGAATTATCAAATATTTCCTTTTGCCAAGCATCTGCTTTAGGATGTGTGATAGCGGTATTTTCAACATAAGTATTATGAAAATACGAACTGAAATGAATATTTTTATTTTTTGCAGCTCTGGCCGCAGCGAGGCAGTATAATGAGTTTGGATAAACTCCAATTACGTGATCAATCTTATTTTCCGTGATTAATTTTTCAATCTTTGATAGCAATGCATTAAACCTCCATCTTGCAAACCACTCAAAAAATCTAGCACCTGTACCTAATATAGTAATCTCACTCCAGAAGTATAAAAATTGTGCTCTTTGCGGGTTTCTATCTACATCTTTCGAAAGAAATAGTTCTCTGCCTCCTAAGACGACCAACTCCTCTCGTTCGAAATGCTTGGCCAGATTCTCAACAATTACACTTGATCCTCCGCTTCTAGGTAGAATGCTCCAACTGACCAGAAGAATTTTCATTTCAAAGTACCTTTAAGCCGATGTTGCCAGGAGGCTACAATTTCTTCAAAAACAATTTGAAGTGATTTACTAATATCCCACTGTGGGTAATGTGCTTTCATTTTAGATAGATCAGAGATGTAGCACATGTGATCCCCCTCTCTATTTATATCAGAGTATGTATAATTTGACTTTTTACCGGTGATCGCCTCAACTCGCTCAAAGGCTTCAAGTATAGAGGTTGAATTATCTCTACCTCCACCGATATTATAGACTTCTCCAACCCTTGGGGCTTGATAGAAAGCATCAATAAACCTTGCCACATCTAAAGAGTGAATATTGTCACGAACTTGCTTCCCTTGATATCCATATACGGTATAATTTTCACCCGTAACATTGACTTTTATGAGGTAGGATAAAAAACCGTGTAACTCAACCCCAGAATGGTTGGGCCCAGTCAGACAACCACCCCTGAGAGCACAAGTAGGCATATTGAAATAACGCCCATATTCTTGAACCATAATATCGGCAGCAACTTTGGACGCACCAAATAAAGAGTGTTTTGACTGATCGATAGTGAAGCTTTCTTTTATACCATTATGATATACAGCATCACCAAAATCGAAACGTGTTTCATGCTCAACTAAATTGAGGTTATTTGGGGCGTCTCCATATACTTTGTTTGTACTCATATGGGCAAAAGGAGATTCTGGACAAAACTGACGTGCCGCTTCTAGAAGATTGAGCGTGCCTACAGCGTTGACATCAAAATCATCGTAAGGGCGACTTGCTGCCAAATCATGACTTGGCTGTGCAGCGGTGTGACAGATGTAGTCAGGGCTAATTTTTTTCATCATCGCCAAAATTGCACTTCTATCTCTCATATCTATCTCCAAGTGCTCAAATCGACCACAATCGCTTACAAGCTGCTGTTGCACCCATCGAGTATCGCCTTTTTCGCCAAAAAAGTCAGCTCGCATATTATTATCAATACCATAAATGGAGAAACCTATCTTATCAAAAAACCTAACTACTTCAGAACCGATAAGTCCAGAAGAGCCAGTGACCAATATTTTTTTTGACTTATTCATATTCAAATTTTGCAAGACTTAATTTATATATGTTTTGGTGCTTAAGCTTAAAACAATCCAATAAAATGGAAAATTGAAATTTTCGGCAGTTAAACTAAATGTTACAATCGAGACTAAAGAAAGTAGTAAGAGCTGCCTGAATAGCTTAGATTTTTCATCAGAAGAACCATAATATTCATAAAGGATTTGCTTCGCTGAAAACATGAGAAAAAACAAATAAGAGAGCAATCCAAAAATCCCATAAATGACCAAAAGTCCAAAAAAGTCACTGTGCGTGGAGAGAAAATACCCCTTATTTATCATCTTCTTAATTAAGCCATTATTGCTATCGTAGTAGAATTCAGAAAATCGGCCTTTGTACTGCCCGATACCCAAACCTATGAAATTGGTTTGTTGAGACGCTTCAATAACCCCTTCCCATAGCGCCCAGCGAGGATCGTCCGACGTTTGCTTATTAGTAACCCGGTTCAACAATATTAATGGCCCCCTGTCATAGAAGTCAGCGGATCGTAATATGCCTAAGAAAATCACAATAAATACACCAATTATCACAAGTCCAAACTTTATTTTGAAGGATGAAAAAAACATTATCACCGCTGATAATATCACAAGAATGAGGAGTGCTGTGCGACTTCCAGAAATGATGATAAGGTAACCTGAAAAAAGTATGACAACTAACCAGAGAATTTTATGAGTCAATTTTTTTAACTCAGGTATAATGGTAATAGCGAAGACAATAGCAAAAATAAAAGTCAAGGCCAATTGATTGGGATTGTCCATAAAGCCACTGACTCTTCCATAGTACCTAAGTATATTAAAGGTATAAAAGGAATAAACCCCGTTTAAAATTATGCCTGTAACAAGAAACCTGAAGATCGAGAGTGCTCTTGATTTTGTCAAATCAATATGCCTGATGACAAAAAATACTGCCAGATAAAGTACCAACTGAAATGAATCATTGATGAAGTAATTCATATAAAAGCGGGTAGTTATCATTCTGTAGAGCGTAACAATCAATCCGATGGCAAAAACTATATATAAATAGACATCCTTTTTTAAGTCTTTATTGCTATCCCATTTGTAGATCGTTTTAAGTGCAAAAACTCCAACGATGAGCAACGCAAAAATTCTGTATGGCTTGAAAACTGTTTCTATATCAAAAAACACTTCTAGTATAGAATCCAGAGGTATAAGTAATGCATACCCGCATAGTAATTGGTAAAGGAGTTTATTAAAATTGATATTGACAACCCTGTTCACGTGACACTACTTTTAAGCACCGCGATCAAGCTAGACACTACTCTTTCAGTAGATTTACCATCGTCACGATAGCATTCGCTTAATAGCGCTTGTCTCCTTTTTGCATTGTTTAATTGCGGATCATCAATGTACGCCTGGATAATATGTGTTAATGAATCATATGAATTCGCAACATCAGCGCCTCCTGCAGCTATATATTTTGCCAAATGCGTATAGTCAATCAGCCTTCTTGCCGAGTTCCAATAAGAAAGTTTACTGTCACCATCAAAAGCCGTGATCACCACAGGTTTGCCATGCATAAGGGCATCTATTGACACAGTAGATCCTGAATTTAAACACAGCACGCATCCAGAAATTAGCTTTGCTAAGTTTTGCATATCCTCTTTTTTCATGCTCCATCGGATTTTGCTCTCATTGAGTTGTGGATAGTCAATTGCTATTCTTTGCCCAGAGAGTGTATTCAACCTTTGCAACCAAGATTTCTTAGAAGTAAATTCTTTTACATTTTGAGGATGCGGCCTCACAATCAGTTGCATCTTTTGTCCAAAGACATTGTTTCTTACTGCAGCCGCCAGCCACTCTACTATATCAATTTCCCGAGGAGCAAATCGTGGTGAACTCATAGCAAAAAACAAATAAGGAAGTTCTGCGTCCAACCCGAGATCTTTTACCAGTAAGTGGCAGTTTCCATTATTACTTACTTCTATGTGTTCATCGAAATGAGGAACTCCACATATCGAAATCTCCTTTTCTTTAATCTGATAATACTCCTGAAGTTCCATCTTCATAATCTCTCCCCACACAATGAAATTATCTGGTAACACAGGAAATTTTCCCTTCGCTGTGATGTTATCCCAACTGAGCAAATGCAAAAGAGTAGGAATATTTGCTGTTTTTGCTGCTGCCAACATTTTGGCTTCAATAATACTAACCGGATAGGTCGACACCAAAAGTTTCGGGTTAATCTCGCTTAGAATAGCATTCGCTTCTGAAGAGTATAAGTGTTCGCTTTCTCGATTGAGAAAATGTTGTCTTATGGATGGAAAAAACTTGATTAGTTTATAAATAGTATAATAATACAATGGTCTAATTCTCTTCCAAGGGTGCTTTGAATCACTGTAAAAAAGGCCATTATAAAATTTTTCCATTAGTGCCTTATTCCGCTTGATATCTTCAAGGAAATACATACGCTTGTGTAAATAGTCATCATCCCAGATGGTGGACCTTGATTTCCATTCAATGAGCTTAATTTTATCAGAGTAGCTTAGGGCCAATAAGTTTTCGTCTTTTTCATCTGGTACAATGAGTGCTATTGTAAGGCCTTGATCAACTAGTTTAATAATTAAGCCAGTTTGCAGGAGCATGCGCATGCAAAACCCGTGAGATATAATGTAGCAGATATCAACGCTCATATCTAATATATTGAACTGCTTTTTCCCAATCGGACTCTTCATCAATATTGATATCTACAGCTTCATCATTTTGTAAAAAAGTGATTTTTTCACCATAGAGTGATTTTTTAGATCTGATAATATCTGTTGAAGTGATATAAATGGATCCATCTCTATGATAGGCTGTTGGAAGTGCTTGCCTTCTGGTAACTATTTTCTGATCTCCAGTCGCTATTTCTAAAAACCCTTTGTCATCACTCTCTACGAAAGTCCAATGTGGGTTATATATGTGAGGAACCTTTCTAACAGAGATTAAGCTCTCAGAGCCTGCTTTTATGAATTTTTGAATAGCTGCGTCAATTGATCCTTCGTTTCTAAACGGTACTGTTGGTTGTAAAAGGCAAACGGCATCAAAAGATTGTCCCAATTTCTCCATAGACTCTAAAGCGTGAATCACTGTATCGATGGTCGGTGACTCATCGCTTGCAAGTGATTGTGGCCTTATGAAAGGAGTCTCAACTCCTAGAGCATTTGCTATCTCCGCAATCTGATCATCTTCTGTTGATACGATGACATTTGCAAGTTCTATAGACGCTAACGCACTTTTGATCGTATAACCAATCAATGGAATTCCATTTAGTTGCTTTATGTTTTTGCCTGGAATCCCTTTTGATCCTCCGCGTGCAGGTATAAGTCCAAGAACTCTCATAGCTGATCAGTATTGAAGTATTTTGTTTGACTTGATATCCGTCACGGCTATTATTTTGGCTATTTCAAATCCTGCATCGCCATTTCCATATAACTCATCTGGAGCGTAGCTTCCATTTTCAAGTTGTCGATTGATCGCCTGTATAATTTGCTCCGAATCGTAATCAACTTCAATAACATTGTCGCCTTTTTCTCTTCCAGATTGTCTTGATCCAATGTTTACGCTTGGTACACCCAAGTACGAGCACTCTCGTATTCCTACGCTTGAATTACCCACAATGCATTTACTATGTTTGAGCAACCTTAGGAAATCTTCAGGCTCCATATTTCTGAAAAAATGAATTTTACCGTTAGGGTTTTGCTCTCTGAAAATTCTAATTCCTTTTGAAGTCCCGTCTCCACCCCCATCTACATTGGGCCAAAACCAAAATGCGGGAAGCCCTACTTGCGTCACTGCACTTAAAGTTTGTTCAATCTGATACTTAGCTTCTTGGTATTCAGTGGTTACAGGGTGCTGCATCACCACCATGTAGCCTTCTTCGTAGTTAGGTCTATTTCCTACACCTCCATACTTGGCATAGATATCAAATAATGATTTTTCTTCATTCAACACTTGCTTGGCAATATCAATAGAAGGACAGCCTGAAATAAAAACGCTATAAGGGTTTTCTCCCATTTTGATCACTCGCTCCTTTGATTTTGGTGTAGAAACCAAGTGTAGATCTGCTAATTTGGTAATGGCATGACGAACTTTTTCGTCAATGTTGCCAGTAACCTCGCCTCCTTGAATGTGTACCAAGGGAATATTCATATAAGCCGCGGATATGGCCGTGGAAATTGTTTCATATCTATCTGCAATTGTGACAACACAATCTGGCTTGATGGAGTCAAAGACGTTAGATAGTTCGATGATTCCCAACCCAGCAGTTTTGGCTTGACCAATAAGCGAGCTACTCTCAACTACATTGTGTACTTTGGCTTTAATCTCAAAACCGTCTTTTTCCATAATCTCAACGGCTCCTCCATAACGATCGATCAATGCAGATGCAGCCACGACTAGCTGCAATTCCAAGTCAGCATGCTTATTAATGGCATGGAGAGCTGACCGAATCCTGCTATAACTTGCTCTTGCAGTAATGACGACACAAACTTTTTTTATTTCCATTCTATATGCTCGTATTTTAGAAAGCTGTATTGAGCTAGATTCAATTTCAACTTTTTACCTACTACTTTTGAGAAATCTCTGGCATTTATACCGGTATTTGCAGGTTTTTTTGATTCAAGATCTTCTTTTCGAATGATGTGACCGGCTGCCAATTCTTTATTGACAGAAAGGGATTTTTGAAAAATCCTTTTGGAGTCGATGTATTCGCTAACATCGTTCTTATCAATCGGATTTAAGATCGCTTCGTTGATAAACTTTACCCCTTCAGCTAGTTGGCTTATTTGCTCAATATTCAGAGAAGAGCTACTGTCTGGTCCAAACATACGCTTGTCAAAAACGGCATGAAATTCGAGTATGCGAGCTCCGCTGGCAACAGCAGCAAGCCCAGCATATATATTACCTGAATGATCAGAATAGCCGATCGTA
Source organism: Cyclobacteriaceae bacterium (assembly GCA_047635055.1). Lineage (GTDB taxonomy): Bacteria > Bacteroidota > Bacteroidia > Cytophagales > Cyclobacteriaceae > JAVJRN01. The sequence continues at coordinate 18,481 of JBLIIJ010000027.1, forward strand.
TGACCTTCGAATTTTTTTTTGAGTTCGCTGATCACATTGAGCCCTACTCTTTGGCTGGGAGTCGGATAGCTTGTGGTACATTGAAGTATCGAGACTTCATTTCCAAAAGGAATTAAAAAATTAACTGCATCTTGTATTTCATAGAATGAACTCATACCCGAAGACAAGATGACTGGCTTTTTGGTCTGTCCCACTCGATCAAGTAATAAATTATTAGTGATTTCTCCAGAGCCAATTTTATACTTTCCTATTCCTATTGATTCTAATAAATCAACAGCCGCAATGGAGAAAGGTGAAGATAAAAACTCAAGCCCTACATTTTCGCAGTGTTTTTTAATCTCTGACCATTCTTGGAGGCTGAATTCCATTCTTCTCCAGTAACCCTGCCTACTCTCGTCTTCATAAGAAAAATTAATTCTAAAAGGCTCCTCAGGGCTGCTCTCAGCCGCTGCAATATGCGTTTGAAATTTTATTGCATGTATGCCTGTATCTTTTAGTGCATCAATATACGAATGTAATATGCCCAAGCTACCATCATGTGCCTGCCCTATTTCGGCAATTAAGAAGACCTCATCGTTCTTCATGACTCTTCATGATAATATCCTGCACCATATACTGTATTGTAGCCCGCGTAAGATGTTCTGCTTGATTTAACATCATTGATGACTATTGAGGGATTAGCCAGCTGCTTCTTTTTAAAGAGCTCTTCTGCATACTTTAGCATTGGCTTTTGTGTGTGGTTTAACCTAACGATAAAAAGTGTACTATCTACTTGATCCTGTAACAGGAGTGCGTCAGACACCAAGCCCACCGGCGGCATATCTATTATAACATAATCATATTTTTGTTTCAAATCTTTAATTAAGTCTTTCATCCTATCCGACATGATCATTTCATTTGGATTAGGTGGAATTAGTCCACTACTGATATAAGAGAAGTTTTCGACCTCATCGTGATTAACTATTAAGTCTTCTATTGTGCTATATCCCAGGAGGTAATTACTCATACCTTTCTCGTTTTGTCTTTCTAGGTAGACTGTGACTTTAGGTTTTCGCATATCTAAATCCAGGAGAACCACTTTTTTACCAGACCTGGCTATAGTGATTGCAAGGTTAATTGCAGTAATTGTTTTACCATCACCTGACATGGGCGAAGTGATGAGTATCGTTTGCTGTTTCTGATTAAGATTAAGGTAGTTCAGGTTCGTTCTTAAAAGTCGAAATGTCTCGAGAACCATAGAACCCTTATTTTCTGACAATATGGTTTTTCCTTTCATTTTAAATCTAGGCAGACGCCCTAAAATAGGCATAGTAAGCATACTGGTTAGCACCTCCTCGGATTCTAACTTAGTTTGAAAAATTGAAATAACCGAAACGATAATCAAAGGCACAAATAGGCCTAGAATGATACTGGCGAGTAGGACCATTTTCTTTTTCGGATAGACCGATCCTCTACTGCTCTTGGCCGGCTCAATAATTCTGGAATTTGCCTTATATACAGCTTTGGATAATGCAGTTTCTTCTCTTTTCTGAAGTAAAAACAAATACAGTGCTTCTTTTATTGATTGTATCCTTAGCTTTTCCATCAGTCGTTTTTCCATTGTAGGCACTTGACCAATATTACCTTTGAGTAACTGGATATCTGATTCGAGATTACTAATTGGGATGTCCAAATCGTTTTTCAAATTCCTAATCGTAATAAGTATCAATGCCTTAATGTCAGCCATTTCATTACTAAGGCTGGCAAGGTTCGGCGAAAACTCTGTAACTGTCTCAGTTAGTCTTTTATGCCTTAAAAACATTCGGTTATAATCAATTATAAAGGTACTAAGGTTCGGGTCTATGGATGCAACGTTCATTGGGATGAGCTTATCTACATTTTGCTCATCTACTAAATATTTATATAACGATTGAAGCAACTCTTGCTGTACCTCATATTCGGATAAAGACTCAAGCCTAGACCTTAGCTCATCTACAACATAAGAACCTACCGAAGAACCTACTCCTACAAGCTCATTGCTACGTTTATATAATTCAATCTCGCTTTCAATCTGATTTAATTCTGTTAATACGCTTTTGAGACGTATGTCAATAAAATTAATGCTGTTTGTGAGTACTTGAGTGTTATCATCAAGATCCGCCTGATTATATACCTCTATCAAATTACTGATAAAATCAACAGCCTTTTTTGGCGAGGCATCTTGCAGAATTAATTCTATAATGTTGGATGAAGCTTCTGATCCTACGATTTCAATTTGTAATCGAGATTGATAATATTGAGCTACATCTTCCGATGGCATAATATTGATTTGGTAGATACCTGTATAGAATGTTGCCAGATCATTTTTTTGAATTAAAAACTTCCCGAAAGCATTTTCGAAGGATTTGTCAAAGAAGTACTTTTCGCCTTCTTCATCTTTATTTATTCGAAATTCAAAATCTTCAAAGTAGCCTATTTTCAAATAAAAAGTGAGCCTCTCATTTTCTTCTCCCAGCTCAAATGATTTTAATATAATAGAAGTTTCATTATAGAGTTCAGTATTCTTAATGGCTCCCATTTTAACATATGTAACACCTCCTTTAATCCGTTCAATGGTTTTTTGTATGATAGGACGAGAAGTAATAATTTGAATTTCATTATTAACTGTTTTATTACTCTCAGATAGTACATCAAAACCTCCAGCCAAAACTCCTAGTTCTGATATGCCAGACTCACTTCCAGTACCCCTAATAAGCAACTTGGATTTTGTTACATATTCGAATGTGGTATATCTTAAATATAATTGACTGGCTCCCACAGATAAAATGAGTGTTACTAAAAACAACCACCAAAACTTAGCTACTTTATTCAACCATTGTAAGATATTAATTTGAATATCCGGAACGTTTGATTGATGAGAAGTGATATTCTTATCCATTTATCGAAGGTTAAAAACTATTGTTAATAAAAATATCAAGCTCGTGGTAATAGATATAAATGGAAGGATTTTATTTTCTCTGTTTTGAATGGTAGCCAGCTTTTTCTTAGACGGCAAAACGTAAACAATGTCATTTTGATTGAGGTAAAAAAATGGAGAATTAACCACATCCAAATGATCAAAATCTAAGGCACCAAAAGTCCTTTCTACTGAGTTTTCCCGTAGGACAATAATACTATCCCTTCTTGAAAACGAAGTAAAATCACCAGCGAGGGTAATCGCTTCTATAAGGTTTATTCTCTCATTAGGAATATGATAAACACCAGGGCTACCTACTTCACCAATGATGTTTATTTTGAAATTGAGAATGATTACTGATACTACTGGAGGTTGAACAAAGTACTTTTTGAGTAATTCAAGAAAAAGATGTTTTGTTTCAGTGCTAGTATTCCCTACTACGAGCACTTCTCCTAGTAAGGGAAAATCTACCTTACCTTCCGCATTGACCATAAAACCTTCTCCCGATCCACTTTGAAAAAATCCGACTGTTTCAGATTCGAGACTGGTCACGGAGATTCGTAAGATATCATACGGTTGAATAACCAAGGGCTGATAATTATTGATAGGCATAGGTTCTTTAGGAAGCTCTGCTGTTTTACTAAAACTCAATATCGAAGAATACATAGAACACCGAGTACTCAGTAGAAGTACGAATAGCGTAATGGAAAATATCCTTAAAAGACGATAATCTGTCTTTTTCGGGTCTGAGTAGAAAGGTTCTTTCATTCGATTAATATCTTCAACACGGATGAAACCGTTATAAATTTCTTTTGTTATTCCCAATTCTAATTAAGCTTTCTAAACTCGAAAAAAAATCAATTGAACTCTCGTTCATTTATAGTCTTATCCAACTTTTTGGTACTAGATCGTTTGTATTTATTGTTGTGTCATTAAACCAAGTTTGCGGTGCAATGACCTTTTTATCAAGCTCTTCGTTGAGCCATGCTGTCCACCAAGCAAATGAGCTATTGGGGATTATGAAATGATGGCATGAGATCATTAGCCTCATGTAGTTACTAAATTTAAACCCTTTCATTTCATGATCTACAATTTCAAATGGATAATCAAGTTTTATATTCTCTCTGCACCAATCAATATCATCAGAGAAAATAAAAAAAACAGGACTTTCCACTAATGAAGCCATATGACTGGCTGCTTCAATAAAATATTTCTGGTTGGTCGTATTTAAGGTTTTGTTAGCCACAAAATCCGTCCTTCTTACATTCAAGCATACAGAATTGACTCTTTTAATTCTATCCAATATAGATACGGAAGATTCGAGCGGTTGGATTTTTAAAACAAAATCTTCTCTTAATTCTTTTTCAATATGACTGAAGTATTGAGGGCTTTGCCACCAACCATCATAAAGTGCTCCATCAATCAAATTCTTTAATAGATCTTGATCCACATGGAAATGTTTTTCCTTGATATAGGACTTACCAGATAATATTCGTCCTCTCATTACCTTTCCCACTTTCGAAGAGTGAATTTTATAGAACATACGAAGATTCGATGGACGAATGGAGAAGTTCTCCCGAACATTGAGAATGTCCAAATCATAATCACGGTAGACCATGTCTTTTCCTCTAGCACGATCCAAAAGCAGAGAACAATCTATTTGAAAATCGGTATTCAACGAATGAGCTATTCCTTTTGCAAATGCGTATTGAAACATCTGGTTACCCAGACCTCCTTTCAGTCTAATTGTGATCATAACGCTAAAATAGTGACATTCATAGTAGGATTAATTTACTGCAGGACTTCACCTAATCTCAGTTTTCTTAATTTTTAATTCTCTCAGTTTAAGTATGATCTATTGAAAAGGGAGAGAAATATTCCCCTATATCCAAATTTTCATTTTCATCAATGCGTACTGCCAATATATCTATGCCTGATTTGAACAAAGAAAATTGTCCTTTCAGAAAACTTTCTACTTCAGAGAGCTCAAGATCGTTTAAATGATTAGCCTCAAACATGATAAATTTTGGCTTAAATCTATCCAAATCTAACTGCGACAGGATCTTCCAATCATATCCCTCTGTATCAATATGCAAGAGATCAATTTTATCAATATTGTTTCTTTTGAAAAGGGTATTTAATCGTATTCCTTCCAAGTCCATCGTCAAAATGAACGGAATTATTTTCTCTCCTAGCTCATTTATGATGTGATTCTTGTCAAATGATCCTAATTGATCATACCAGTAAGGAAGGGTCTCCAGTTTTTTACTCGCCTCAGGGTCGACCCAATAGAATACTAATTTTTTTCCTTCATTTATAGCTACATTTTCAAAGCAAAATCGATTTTGATTTGGATAATTCGATTTTAACCGTTCGAACAAGTAAGGAATCGGTTCAACAAAAAGACCATTCCACATTGGGTTCATTCTAAAAAGCTTATTCAAGGGGTCTCCTGTTTTGCCATCATTCGATCCAATCTGAACGATAGAAGCCTCTCTCCCTCCTAATGCCTTGAGAAACCAATATGAAGGAAAATGAGGATCCTTATAGAACGGTTTACTTAAAATTTTCTTTTTAATCCTTGCTAAATAGACACGTAGATTCATTTCTAATTTACTTTCTTTTATCAATTTCTACACTCTTTAGACCTTTGTAAGTGTTATTTCTCATCACTAAAATTCCATCCCAAGAATATGATTCATCCAGGTCTGCACTAGCAACTTCAGTGAAATCATAGTCCAAAAGAGTGTTTCTGCATTCCTTGTGCAATTCATTAGAATGTGTTGATATAAAAACGTATCCTACCTTACCATTGGAGAGCATTTGTCTACTGCCTTTAAGCATCTCTAATTCATAGCCTTGAATATCCGAATGTAAAACATCCAAAAAATCAATTTTTTGATACTTACATATTTCATCAACGCTTGTTATATTCTGAGTATCATCTCTTTTTGAGCCTATTCCAGCGTGGATGAAAGTGCCTTGCATGCCATTAATTTGAAAATTCTTTCTTCCATAAAAAAGATTTTTTTTATCTGGTTCTACCATGTAACAGTTCGCTTTAGGAAAAATTGAAAGCATCCACATAGAATAAAATGACCAGTAAGAGCCTAACTCAAGCATTGTTGGATTAGGTTTAGTATCCATACCCGCTAAAACTTCTTGAAAAACATACTCCTCTTGCGGTTCGTGCACCCCCAGATTGTCAGCCAGCATTTGAGTCATCCCTAATCCATAATAGCTCAATGAGTCAATCTTTACCCCATTATGCATGACCAAATATTTATTTTCTATAGTTCCCGCACTTTGTACTCTAGGGATATCAGCGTTATTATTTGATGAAAGAACCAGCTTTATACGCTCTTCCCAATGAATGCGTTGAGGTTCGGGAATAGAATTCAAAAGTCCTTCCTTTGTTTCTATTACGCTAACTAATTGAGATTTTTGACCTCTGCTTTTTATTCTAAAATAGATAAAACTCAACTGATCAGGACAATTTTTCGAATATAGGAACTGCCTAATTTTCTTTTTGAAATTCATATTTTAATTATAAGTTTCTCTATTGCGAATTGTGCCATTCATGATAAAGTTGCAAATCAAACATATTATATCTCTCTATCAAGGCCGATTCTTCTGCTGTTGGAGCTGGATAGGTCGCTTTTCTTTCATTTGGCATTTCCTGAAGCGTGATGTTATGGATTTTAGCCAAACTACCAGCATCTTCCGAGAAGTTTTCAAAATTTAGGACAAATTGAAAGTTGCCCAAGTTCTGTAGTGCCAATCGCATTGTTTTTTCAGTAGGCTCTTCTCTTATTACTCCCGAAAAGTATCGGCAGAAAACATTCCTTGTAGCCCAACAATTCTCTAACAAGTTGTGTAATCCTTTCTTTGCGTAGTTTGGCTCTAGTTTAAGTTTGCGTTGATATTACCATTTCGTATCTATCTGATAATGAGGCGTACCGTTTGTACGCTTTCACATCTTGCGCTGAGATTTGGGCAAAATCGTTCAAGAACTGTTTACTCCCCTTTAAAGTTTCTTTGATCCTGAACCAATTGAGATATTGCTGAAGGTATTTAGTGGAGACACCCCAAAATTTATTATCAATCCATTTCTTTAATCTATTATGGGTGGAATTAACATGTTGAATATGATAGACGCCATGCTTGACTCGTTGCTTTTGATTTGCTCGTAAAGCATGGTGTTCTATTTCCCGATCTATGGCAAAGCCTTTATAGCTTCCGTGAGAATCTGTGCATAAAACTGTTTGCCTCGTGAGCCTTTCGCCAATAGCATTTGCTATATCTATTTTTTTTATCCTGCCTGTGGCAGCTACTGTTAAATCTATCTGATCTTTACGGTCTTGGGTTACAATAACGGCTATATGTTCATCATTAACCCCTCTCTTAGTAGACTTTCCTCCACGCTTTCTTGGCTTTTTATCCTGTTGTTTCTTCCCCTTTTCTGAATGCAAAAAGAAGGTCTCATCACTTTCGGTTATTCCAGTAAATCCTGACTTTTCAGATTGCTCTATTGCTGATAATATCTTATGCCGCCAATCAAATGCCGTTTTCTTATTAATACCCATGGTTTCGGTGATCTTATCAAGAGTTTTCTCTTCTAGCATTAGCTTTAAATACGCGTCAATCTTATCCTTTCTGTGCAACCCGTCCATCCAGGTGCCTGAATACTCTGTGAAGCTACGTTTACATGACTTGCATTTATAGCGGTGCGCCCCTTTATCCTTACCGAATTTCACATACTTAGCATGACCGCAATGAGCACAACACCCTTGTTTGTTGTCCAAAATGGCTCTACGAACCTCCTGACATTTAGGAGTCTGGATATCAGACTCACCAAGTTGTTGTAATTCCTCTAGCAATGCCTCTCGTTCATTCGCCGAAAGTCCCGTAAAGTATGATTTTATTGACTCCTTCTCCATTCCTTTAAGTTACTAATAATAGCTATTCTAAACTAGAGCCCGTAGTTTTTGTACGGATAATTTTCATCACTTCTTAAAATCATTTGATATTGAGACCATACGCGATCAATCGGGTTTCGGATAATAGTAATATAACTGTAATCCTCAGGGCTACAATATTTAGAGACTGGACTATGCCTTTGTATATTAATAAATTTACTATTGTCCTGGAGTACCAATGAAAGAGATGTTCCTGCCGTTTTGGGTACATGTACGAACGAAATTTTAGATTTATCAAAACGATAGTTTGGATTATGGTAACCATTGAATTCATACCTTTTCATCAAATAAAGATCGGAACCCATAGCTAGATCGTATAATTTGAGTGACTCTAGGGTTATTCGCTTTTTTAATCTCGCAAGTAATACTCTTATTTTCATAGAGAAATTGAAATCATCATTTTATGTCTGTTATTATTTTAAAAACTCGCATTCTTTCCGGTTTTTCTTCCTCAAGTTTCCTCCTAATATTTTTTATGGTAAAATGGAAAGTTCCGTCTTTCAGTATAGTATCTATTTTCATTCGAATGGCTTGCAAATCATCTCCATCTTTATCCGCCATAATTCCTAAGCCATGGTGGTGAATTCTAGCGGCGCATCCATTCTGATCTGAACGCTTGCCAGAATATATCAGCATGGGTACCCCAAAATGAATGCATTCATTGATCGTGTGAATACCTCCATGGTTGATTGATAAGTCTGCATCTTTCAGAACTTGAAGTTGTGGCACGTAATCAAATATATAAACATTGGCTGGTAGAGTTCCTTGAAATTGTCCTTGCAGCTTCCCCCCTAAGCCAACAATCAATATCCAGTCTTTTTTTTGACTTACAGCACTAATTACTTTTTTTATGAATGAGGCATCTCCAGATTTGAATGTACTCACAGAACAATAGATGAGTCTTTTATTTGATGCTTTCTTTTCCTCAATTACTTTTTCCAGTTTTTTCCTTGTGTTTGAGGGTATTTGAGTGTCTAATCTCTTCTCATATACCATGGGACCTATGTAGTGAAGGTTAGGCCGCTTATCATGTGGAAACTCCAGTTCATCTGAGGTTATACTAATCACGGGCAATTGAGCATACGTAAACGGCCCAGGCCAATAATTATCTGGAATATACTTCTTTGAAAACCCAATCTGTTTGGCGTATTCCAATAATACTGATCTTCTGTCCGTAAATCCACTGACCCATTTTCTTTTAAAAAAGACCCACCAACGCTTGATTTCAATTTTTGTCCAAGCCCATTTGATACCAAAAAGACTACCGTCAAAACCTACACCTGGCATGATATCCGAAACCAGAGGCGGAAGTCCTTTTTGCTTCCAGAGTGAAAACCATTGACTGAGTAAAATCACTTTAAATTCCGAGACCACCAATGTCATGATATGCTCATGCAATTCAACATCAACGAGGATAAGATCTGGGTTTTCAGCTTGTACTAGTTTCATAAACCTCGACATACCGAGAGATTTTATGGCCTCCGCTCGCCTAGTTTTTACATATCGGTATTTGTAGGCAATTCGCTTGAGTTTTTTGAAAGGTCCTCCAAAGTAAGGAAGTGACGGTGCAGGATCATAATTAACTTCAGGTAATTGAAGATAATCGAACTCTTGAGCTTTCACTTCTTCGGCTATATCTGCCGGGCTTGCGCATATACATTGATTTCCTTCTGCTTGTAAGCGGTTGATGAGTTCAAAGCTTGCATTTCGTATTCCTGTCAGACCGGTGGTTACACATAGAATTTTTGCCATAAATGATTAATCATCCTCTTCTTCGAGGAGTCTCAAAATAGTATCTCGAACAAAGATGGCAAAGGAAGCAATTGTAGGTTTATTAAATGCCAAATTAACTGGCAGTTCAAGTTCGAAAGCTTCATTCGCCCGAGATATAATTCGTATTGCTGCCAGCGAACCTCCTCCCAGTTCTAAAAAACGGTCATGAATTCCTACTTTTTCTATATTCAGCACTTCTGACCAGATATCGACCAAGATTTCCTCAATATCTGTCCTTGGAGCCACATACTCTACACGCTCACTTGATTTAATCAAATCTGGGAGAGGCAGGGTCTTCTTATCTACTTTACCATTGTTATTTAGCGGAAAATTGCTAATCGGAATAAATTGTTTGGGAATCATATGTGAGGGAATAATACCTTCAAGGTGAGCCCTCAAAACACTATCATCTATTTTCGTATCACTCATATAATAAGCTATAAGATGATTATCTTCATCAGACTTCATAGCTCCTTCGTATCCAATCTCTTGCAACATTTGATGAACCTGTTGCTCATCTATTTCTTCGTTAATTTCATCAAGTGAAGCGTCTCGTTTTTTATGACCGAGTCTTACATCCCAGCTATATGGAAAAGCATAATTGCTGTACCCGCGCTCTTTTTTATGCACAAAAATTCCCGCTTGATTAATTAAGCAATTAGTGGATCGTCCAGTATCAGTCGGCCTTTTCCAAGGTAACTTTTGATCCAAATATTCCAACATCTCATCCAAACTAACGTCAGTATACCTATAGAAATCAAGAAATTTCACTCGCTCAAAGACCTTATCATCCTCAAATGAGGTTACATCTAGCAGTCTGTTCACCGCATCATCGACCTTGTGGTATGCCTTGCGTGCGTCTAAAATCACACTATCAATCTTTGAAATATCTAGATTATCATCTGTGAAAAGCTCTTCGGTCAACCTTGTCTCAAAAAATTGACCTCTAGAAAGCCCTGTAACGATAAATGGTATTTTCTTTTCAAGGGCGACATTGGTACTAAGTGTATAAATGGTTTTGAAACACCCATCACAAACATTGTAATGCTTCTCCAAACTGTCGACAAATATATCATTCATATGCGGTGTGCTCCCGTAAACATGATCTACACCCAATCCTTCGACTACTCTTTTAATATTGCCTTTTGCCTGATCAGAGATATACCCGTTATCAAGTGTGAAAGCCAATACTCTAAGCCCCATGTCCACAAGTTTACCCAAAGCATAGGTGCTGTCTTTCCCTCCGCTAAGTAGCGCCATACAATCGTATTCACTTTCTTCTGTCTTGGAACGATTATTTAATAAACTTCTTAGGTACTCAGGTGATTTAAAATACTTAGTAACTCTATGCCCATAAGTAGAATAAGATTGGCATAATGAGCAAATATCCTCGTCATCAAAAGTTATATTAGGATAGTTCGATGGTAAACCACATTTTGAGCAGTTTATAACATGCTCATTTTTAAGCTTGACGATTTTAGATTTTAAATCAACCACACAGTTATTGACTTCAGGATGTTTATTGATGGCACTTTCAATTTCCCCAAGCTCTAACCGGATTCCACCCACTTTAACCTGCTCGTCTTTTCTACCCAGAAACTCAAAACATCCTAACTCATTCATCCTGGCCAGATCACCAGTTCTGTAAAACTTTCGTTGGCCTAAATCAGCTAAACTAATGAATTTGCTATCGGATAATTCCGTATCATTCCAATAACCCTGAGCCAAATTAGGCCCGCTAATAAACAATTCTCCTTCAACCCCTTGAGGTACTTGATGATCAAAGCTATCCAATAAAGTTGCATATGTTCCTTTTAAAGGTTTTCCAATTGGCACGTTTACCTGTGTTTTATCTTCACTGGTCATTTCATGAACGATACACCCTACAGTTGCCTCCGTCGGCCCATATTCATTGTATAGATTAAGTCCAGAACCAATTCGGTTTACAATATTCCTAGCTAAATCGAATTTTAGGTTCTCGCCTCCAAGTACCATCGTGTTAATTCTCGAAGAGCTTAAGTCCACTTCACTCAATAGTTCCAAATGAGATGGAGTTAGTTTAATAAAAGAGGACTTATTGTCTTCAACAACTGTAATGACAGATAGATCAGGGGTGGAATCTGACTCTTCGTAGCAAATCATGGTAGCTCCCGTAATAAGTGGTAAAAAAATCGAGGTTACGGTGAGATCAAATCCAATTGCGCTAAAAAGTGGAATAACTGAATCCTCGGTGATTTTATAATGATTTTTTGCCCAATTAAGATAAAAAGATAAATTCCCATGTGATACCATGACACCTTTTGGCTTACCTGTAGAACCGGATGTATACATTACATAAGCAATCTGCTTTGAAAGAATTTCTATTTCAACATTAGCGTCTTCTAATTGATTAATCTGGTTCCATTCGGTATCTATTTTAAAAACTGGAACTTCAAAAGTAGCATCTGTATTTTGCGAAATTTCATTAGATGTGATCATCATTTTAACACCAGCATCTTCAGTCATCTCAGTAACTCTCTTAATCGATTGGAACGAATCAATTGGAACGTAAGCAGCTCCTGACTTTAGTACTCCAAGTATAGCAACTAAAAGATCTGGTGTTCGCTTCATCCATATAGCAACGCGATCATTGGCCTCTCCTATTCCTAAATTTCTTAAATATCTAGCCAATTGATTCGCTCGATTATTAACTTCTGTCAGACTTAATTCTTCTTCCCCACAAACTATGCTTCCTTTACCACAGGAAGCTTGCTTATCGATCAGACTCAATATGCTCTCAGAGTCATTTTCGTTCTCGTATTCAGTGTTATTGTCTAAAACAATTTGAGATTCTTGGATCAACTCTGGCTTGGTGATAAGTTGTGCTCTATCCTCAATAAACCCGTCTAGTATTTGAAGAAAATGCTGCGGAACATCTTTAATAACCGATTCCGGGAAAGTATCACTATTCAAATCGAAATGAAGTTTAATAATGCCCGTAGCATCAAAATCATGAACCTGTAAACGCAACAAATGTGCTGGATCTGCATGCCCCGGATGAATCCATTCAGACGCTACTGGGATATCTGAAAATGACGAAAAAGAAGCATTGATATAGTTTAGTACGATATTGAAACTACGACTTAATTCAGTTGAAGCTGCTCCAGGATGAGCATACTTAAGAAAATTATTGGCCTCCAATTGGACTTTTTGAAACAGTGAATTGAATGTTTCCTTCTCTGAGAAGTCTACCTTCAGCGGATATAGTTCAATGAATACACCAGGTGTCTCCTTAAATTCTTTTGTTACTCTATTGTGCGCAGGTGTACCTATTGTCAAATGCTTTTGATTACTGATCCTGCGAACCAGAACAAACAGGGTTGTCATGAAAATACTAAATAGAGACATATGTTGAGACCATGCCCTGATTCCTGGCTCACTCGCAAGTACTTTAAGTTGTTTTGATCTTTCTTTACCTAGTGCAAGGGTTAGGCGTTCTGAGCTACTGCCCATTACGACATTTTTATAACCATAGAGTTCAGGCTTGGGTGAAGCAGTCTTCAGCATTTTCTCCCAATGAGCCTTACTTTGCTCCGGGGATGGCTGAAGTCTTTTGGACCTCTCATAGTCTAAATACTTTCTAAAATGTGGTGTTGGGATATCTTGATCAACTTCACATCCTTGGCTAATTTGGCTATAAAATTCGCTCAATTTTTTAAACAAAATAGTACATGACCACCCATCGGTAATTAAATGGTGCTGGTTCAAAAACCATGCGTAGTGGTCATCTGACTTTTTTATTAAAACAGAGTCGAACATAGGCTTATCAAGAGGAAAAATTCTCTCGCACCTATCCTGAATCCACTTATCAAAATTATTTTCTTTATGCTCTTTTTGCCAGTCAATAACTTCGGTATGGTAAGTATAGTGAGGAAGGAAACTTAGCTTTGGAACGCCATCCGCTTCTATCACGATGCTTCTCATAGCATCACTCTGGTCTACCAACAACTGAAAGGCTCGTTGAAAGGCTTGAATATCAATATGCCCTTTCAGGTTAAAGCGAAAAGACATATTGTACAGTGGCTTACCTGAACTTAGTTTTTGTCCAATCCAAATAAGGTATTGGCTTTGACTAAGGTCAGAACTTTCAAGCAAATCAGGTGTTACTTCACTCATGGGCTTTCTTACGATTTATTGTTTCCAGATAAGTGGTTATGGCTTGAACTGTTATGAAATTCTCGATAGTCAAATCCTGGGGAGGTATCTTCACATCGAACTCTTCTTCTAGAAAAGCAACCAACCGCATGACCCCCAAGGAATCAATAAGGCCTTCTTCCAAAAGGCTATCTTCCGGTGTTAGGTCAAGATTATCTTGTCCAGCTAAAATTTCCTTTTTTATATATGCTATTATTTGATTGTTCATATAATTATTCTTTAAGGGCTTGAGCAATTAATTTTTTGTGATCTATTTTTCCGGTTGAAGTTCTTGGAAAACCTTGAACGAAATGAATTTCATGAGGCAGAGCATACCTTGGCAAAAATTGACCAATGAATGATTTCAGCTCTTCTAATCGAACCAAAGATTCTTCCTTTAACCTCAATTCTACTCTTAAAGAAGGATTATTTTTTTCTTTTTCATAAGTAAAAACCGCCACTTCTTGCACCTCTTTATGTCTTGTAAATACATTGGCTACTTCATCAAGTTCAACTCTATAGCCTCGCAGTTTAACTTGACGATCTTTTCTCCCAATAAAGTGAAGCAAGCCGTTCTCAATTCTCATTAAATCTCCAGTTCTATAAAATTTTTCAATAATTCCTGATGTAGATTCTCGGGTAAAAATAGAAGCCTCAGTTAGCTCTGAGTTATTCCAATACCCAGCCATCATAGTCGTACTTCTAATCAATAACTCTCCGCTATGTCCTTGTTCAACTTCATTGTCCTGAGTATCCACAATTAATGCCTCTGTATTCTCCCAAACTTTTCCTATTGGGATTGGACTGTCAACGCTAATGAAACTGGGAACATCATAATAGGTACACTGATTCAATTCGGCAGGACCATAAACATTGCTAAAACTACAATTTGTCCACAGCTCAATTAATCTTTTCAGATACTTTGGATCTAACCTTTCTCCACCGAATAATACCCACCTAAGAGATGTCAGATTCTTTTCCTCCAATGCACCAAGTTGGATCATTTGTACTAATGCCAAAGGGACGGAATACCAAACACTTACTCTTTCTTTCTCGATTAAGTGGGAAAGACTAGCGGGCATCTTTGTATGTGCATCGGATACGATTACCGTAGTTCCACCTACAAGAGGAGAGGTAAAATAGCCTAAAGTTGAAATATCAAAATGAATCGGGGCATGATTACCGAAAACGTCCTTGCTCGACAGGGCATACCGATTAGCGGAGAGCTTAGCATAACTCAAACCACTTCTATGGGTGTGCATTATACCTTTTGGTGTTCCCGTTGAACCTGAGGTGTACATCACATAAGCCAAATCTTGTTCCAGAACATTAAGATCCGGCTTCCGATAGTTCATGGCACTTATTTCGGTCCAGCTTACTGAAAGTGCATTTTCAAACTCCTCCAAACCAATAACTAACTTCAAATCATTATATATACCAACTAAACGGGTTATTACTCCTTTTTGACTTGGAGTAGTTATTAGATACTTGATATTGCAATTTTCAAACTGAAATTTTATTCTAGATATAGGCGTACTGGGATCAATTGGAACGTATGCTGCCCCAGCTTTCATAACACCGTACACGGCTTGGGCAGTTTCCAAAGTTCTGTTCATTAAGACCCCAACGCGATCTCCCTTCTTGAGGCCTTCATTTATCAGCAGAAAAGCAATCTGATTACTTAATCGATCTAGGCTTTGGTAATCCAATTTTTTTCCGGTGCATATAAATGCAGCTTTGTCTGGAAACCTTTCCGTCGATTCTTCCAAAGCATGTGGCAATAGATATATCATTTTTGAAAAATCAAAGCCCAAACATTCCAGCAACAATATTTCTTTGGATATCTGAGGTACCTGCATAAAGTAACCCTCCAACTGAGTCTCGCAAGTTTCTCTCAATTTCCAACTCAGTTAAGTACCCCTCTCCTCCTCTACTTCTTATAGCATCCATACTTGATTCAAAAAAACTCTCACTCAAGTGAAGCTTGAGGAGAGCGGCCTCTTGTATGACAGATTTACCTTGACTCTTGAGCCATGCCACCTTGTAAAGCAATAATCTAGATGTTTCAAGTCTCAGTTCCATGTTAACTACTCTGTTAGCAACAGATTGAAACTTACCAATGGGTTGATCAAATTGTTTTCGGGTCTTTACAAATTCTAATGTTTCTTGAAGTTGTCTTTCCATTACCCCCAAATGAGATGCTAGGATACAACACCTATCAAATTCGAGTGAATGACTAAGGATACTAAATCCAGCTCCAGCTGACCCTAGCAGATTCTCATCTGAAACAAAACAATTTTTGAGGTGTATTTCACCAAATGGCACAGTTCGTAAGCCCATCTTATTTTGGACAGGTTGAGCCTCATAGCCTTCCAGACTTTTTTCGACAATAAAAGCTGAAACACCCCACTTCCCCAACTTTGGGTTTGTCTTGGCAAAAATGATTGCCACATCGGCAATTGGAGCCAAAGTCACCAATCTTTTAGACCCGTTGAGTAGGTAACCTCCATTCGTTTTTTCTGCAGTCATTTCCATATTGAAAATATCAGATCCAGCATTAGATTCAGTTAGTGCATGGCATCCAATATTTTCACCAGTAGCAAGTTTGGGTAAGAATTTATTTCTTTGCTCCTCACTCCCGAAATGTGAAATGGGTAATTGGACAGTCCACATTTGTGCATTTAACGCCAACGCTAAACCGTTATCTTTACATCCATAGCCAAACCCTTCCATAGCTAGCATCGCCCTTAAAAAATCGACACTCTCAAGACTCCCACCATATTTTTTAGGAATCGATAGACCTTGAACTCCAAATGCTGCACATTTCCTCCAACTATCAAAAGAAAATGAACCCTCATAATCTCTTTCAATGATATTGACATTTAATTCTAGATTGGCAAAATCTACTACACGTTTTTTGAAATCCAAGTACTCTTGAGGCCAAGAAAAATCCATAGTTCTAATATGTTAAAAATTTACGTTTTTCAACCAAGCACTTTCCTGTTTTATAAATTCATAAGGGTTCAGTGCATCTTTAGGTAACATTTCAATATCCAGAAACTGACCTATATTTAATTCTTTGGCATAATTCAGAAAAAGATCCATAACTACCTTATCCTCAAGTGCCCATCCGGTAGAATCAAAAACTGTTCTCATTGATTGGTAATTCTGATACCTCTGGGGATTTTTGATTATTTCTATCCAATCTGGCCCAATTTCACTTTCTTCTAATTGTTGGCACTCACCTTCAACTATAGATTGGTCAACGAAATCGGGACAAACAAAACTCCTTTTAAGCAAACTTAAAGGCAACTCAGTTTTTCCAGGAAAATCCGATCCAAGGGCGTTTATATGAATATGATCTTTCGTATTTATATTATCAAATAAGGGACCTTGGCCAACACCTATAGAAGTCGCAGTACAAAGTATATCCGCTTCACTCACCACTTTTTCGAGACTTGCCATTTTTATCTCTGCTTCAAGATTAATTGCTGAGCATCGCTTCTGCAAAGATTTGGCATTGGCGGTATCAATATCATAAACGTAAATGTGTTTTAGAGAAAAAAAACAGCTTATGGCATGTATTTGTGTCACTGATTGAGCACCGCAACCTATTAATCCCAAGGTTCTACTTTCCGGTTTCGCCAACAACTCAGTTGCCACTGCGGACGCTGCTCCTGTTCTTAGAGCTGTTGGCAATACACCATCCATCAGGCCCAATAAATGTCCTGTTTTTGTATCATAAGCGGAAAGGGAAGATATGATAGTGGGAAGCTTATACTTAGTCGGATTTGACGGGTGGTAACCAACGAGTTTTATTACCACTTCATCTCCCTTTTCATAGAGAGGCATCCACTCAATTAAACCAGTATTAGGTTCAGTATAGTTGAACCCCGACCTAGCGGGTATCTGAGTTTTATTTGGGTCAAAATTAACCAAAGCTTCTTTCAACTGGCCTATTAATTCACCCATAATGTCATTGATTCCAACTATACTAGCGATCTGCTGAATATCGCCTTGAGTTAAAATCAGCGTTCGGTTGTTTTTGATCATATCCTCTTTAAACATTAGATGGTTCGGATTTAAAACTTATAAGTCATGCTGCCCCGAATGGAGATAGGTGTACCTGGTGTGAAATGGATTTCACTAACAGGTTCAGCCTCAAGATTACCATTTGGGAGCCGGATTCTAGATTCCGTATCGAATTGGGTTTCATTCCAATCTACATCAAAAACATTTTCCACCATTACTCCAAATGTAAATGATCCTAGATCATAGGTTGCATTTAAATCTACAACTGTATAGCCGAAAGCTATAGAACTCTGGTCTTCATTTGCAGGTCTATCTCCTAGATACCTCACATTAATTGCTCCTGATAACTTAGCCTTTTGTACGCTTAAACCTGCCAAGACCGTTCTGCTAGGCGCTAATGGAATGAACCTTTCTCCCGCAGGCTCATCAATGGATCTGGGCTTGGCTATATTAAGATCTCCATTGAAATAAAGCCAATCGTTCAACTGATATCTCATTCCAAAATCAAATCCATATCTTCTCGTTCTTCCGCTAGCTTCTACTACTCCCTCATCTCCTACATAAACGAATTCTTGTTCTAAAAACAGATGCCATAAAGCACCATTAATAATGATTCTTGGAAAGGGTTTCCAAGTAAAACCAACATCATTTCCAAGTGCCAGTGGAATAATTTCCTCATTATTTGGCCTCTCTATAACAAGTCTGGTATCATTAGAATGAAAGCCAATACCAGATTTAACATAGGCCTGAAGGTTATCACTGAAGTTGTATATGAAATTTAGTTTCGGGCTTACGAATACTTTACTTTCGTTTTGCGGATCGTAGGCCGGCGTGAGCGCATTTTGGTATAAATATTGAAAATAATCGAGTCGAACTCCAGGATTAATTGTTAATGAACCAAATTCAAATTCAGGATTTACAAATGCATAATAGTTTGACTCAGTAATATCACCACGTTGAATATATGTCAAAGTGCTGTCCCTATTTTTGGTATATGATAAGCCGACATCATTTATCTGATCATTTCTGAGCCCAACTCCAATTTCTAGATTAAACTCTCCACTGGTCATAAGTGTATTGTAATTCAAAACGCTTTCAAGTCCGAATATCCTACGATCTTCTCTTTGTCTAATTTGATCTCGATTCACAGAATCCCTAAGAAAAAAAGTGAAATTGGAAAAAAGTTCAAAATCATAGTTGGATAGGTATGCTTTGTTTTTGATGAATAGCTCATCGCTAATAACCTTAGTATGATTTAAAGCGAAGTTAGTTCTACTAGTACTACCACCCTCTGTATCATCTAAAGCTCCAAAACGAGATATTTGGCCGCTTCGGACTGCTCGTTCAGGAATTTGACCTGAAGCATCCCATGTACTTGAAAAATGTGATGCTGATACGGAGACATCTCCTCCTCGTTTGAGTTGGAGATTATACTTACCCATTAGATTTAATCTATTGAAATATTGACTTGACTCAAAAGGACCATCTGTATAAAGGTATTCTGCAGCTATGTAAGCATTTTGATCTTTTTCATCCAACACATTAAACATACCAACTGTACGTAATTGACCAAAGCTGCCACCTTGTAGTGTTATTGAACTTTGGTCTAATCTATCTTTGGTTTTAAAATTCACGTAACCTGCAGTAGCAAAATTACCTTCTTCAGCATTGTAAGGACCCTTGCCAAAATCTAGCTTATCTATCGTTTCGGGTATCAACCAATGCAAATCTGCATATCCCTGACCGTGCGCATGAGAAACCATATTTACTGGCATACCGTCAATCGTTATACTCACATCAGTACCATGATCTATATCAAAACCCCTGAGAAACAGTTGCTCGGCTTTTCCTCCTCCAGCATGTTGCCCAATAAATAGACCTGGAACTTTTCTTAAAATTTCCTGTGAAGAGTTTACTGGATTTAATTCTATGTCAATTCTTGAAACGATGTTTAATGCATCAATAGAGCGGCTCACAACAATCTCTCCTAATTCAAAAGGTATCTCTTTTAACGTTAAATCTAGGGGTTCCTGAATATTTGCGATAATGACTTGTTGGGCATCAAATCCAATGTGAGTAATCTGTAAGGTATCACCAGCTTTTACTCCCGGAAGTACAAAATATCCTGCTTCATTGGTATGAGCGTGATGTTCGGAAGACTGATGTATGACATATGCTCCTTGAAGTGGCACATTTTTAATATCAGTTATTCTGCCTCCCAAAGTAGGACTTTGACCATGCAAGGAGTATATCATGATTAATATACTACTAATAAAGATTTCAAATCTTTTCATATTCAAAAACAATCGTTTATTTGCGTCTGGTTATTCAATTACCTTAAGGAAACGAATTTATGCTCTTTTCAATAGTTCTTAAGACATATCAACAATAATATAAATCCAATGTTTGCATACCTTTCGTAGTTATCTACGTGTTGGTTTTCATCATTGGATTTAAAAATCAAAAATTATTAAACGAATTATAGAAATTTTGGACCGTGAGGATCGAGTCAAGTTCACTCTCCTCTTTTTCGCAATACTTGCCTTAGGCTTTTTAGAGGTTTTGGGTATTGCTTCTGTATTACCATTCATGGAACTTATATCAAAAGAAAATGCTATTGAACAGAGTCGCTGGTTAACTCAGGCCTATGAAATATTAGCTTTCGATAATAAAAGAAGTTTTTTGATCTTTTTCGGAGGTTTAGTGCTCGTTGTAATTGCTTTATCAAGTATACTATCCATTATAACCACCTATAGTCAACTCAAAATATCTTGGCATATAGCTCATAAAAAAGCTACCTCTCTGCTTAGTTTATATTTAGCAAAACCATACAGTTACTATCTCAATCAAAACACTTCAGACCTTCGCGCCTATTTAGTTTCAGAAGTCTCTAATCTTATTGCTGGAGTTATTGCTCCGCTTATCGATTTCATTTCGAGAACGATAGTCTGCTTAACTATTTTCGCCCTTTTGTTAGTTGTCAGTCCTGAAGCCACGATCCGAGTTTTTGTTTTATTATCTGGGGTTTATGTTCTCATTTTTTTATCGAGACAGTATTATTTAAAGAGATTGGGGAAAGAACGAATAAGTCTCAACGTAGAGAGATATAAGTATTTAGAAGAAATGCTTGAAGGAATTAAAACCTTAAAAATATTTGGAGTCCAAGATCACTTCTACCTCAGATATGCCAAAGCCTCCAAATCCTTCAGTGATATAATGCCAAAAGTGAAAATGGTGTACGCAACTCCTAAGCATATCCTGAACTTTCTAGCTTTTGGAGGTATTATAGGCTTTACCCTATACGCTTATATTAATGAGGGAAACATAACTAACCTGATACCTAAACTCACTCTTTACGCTGTGGCCGGTTACAAGTTATTACCCGCATTACAAAGTGCATTTTCATCCATCTCTATGGTGAGGCATAATTTACCTTCACTAGATATATTATATCAGGACTTAATAGAAAGTAAAAAGAGATCCGGAATCATTCATAGCACTAAAATGCGCATGGCTTTTGATCATAATATCCAGTTGGAGGGTATTTATTTCAATTATAAAAACTCACAAAACGACGTTTTAAAAGATCTTAATCTAGAAATAAAAAAGGGACGAACTGTCGCCTTCGTTGGTGCTACAGGATCAGGAAAAACCACATTAATAGATATAATTGCTGGATTATTAGTGCCTGAAAAAGGAGATTTTAGTGTTGACAGCAAAAAAGTAGATCTAAATAATGTGGAGCAATGGCAAAATCAAATAGCATATGTCCCTCAGGAAGTATTTCTTTATGACACTACTTTAAGAGCTAATATAGCTTTTGGAGTTGAAAATAATGAAGTCAACGAGGAACGCTTGGAGAAAGTGCTGAAAATGGCTGAAATTCATTCATTCATCAATACCGAACTTCCTGATGGTCTCGACACTACTATTGGAGAAAGAGGTGTAAGGCTAAGTGGTGGACAAAGACAAAGGATAGGACTGGCCAGAGCTCTTTATAAAGATCCATCTGTGCTAATTCTTGATGAGGCAACAAGCTCCCTTGATAATATTACAGAAAGAGACGTGATGCTCTCCATTGATTCCTTGCCTCAATCACTTACCGTAATAATAATTGCGCATAGACTAACCACTGTAAAGAAAGCCGATGCTATCTATATAATGGAAGGAGGCCAAATAGTACAGAGTGGAACCTACACCGAGCTTTTGGAGAATAATACCCTATTTAAACAACTAGTAGACTTAACCTAACACTTTACAAAATGAGCTTCGGAAAACTTGGTTTAAAATATTCAATACTTTTATTGATCTTCCTGTTACCAATAATATTAAGTGCCCATGAACCAGATCATAGTTACATTTTTCTAAGAATTAACGAATCCTCGATTAACGGACGATTCGAAATAAGTTACAAAGATGTAAATCAAGAACTAGGAACCTCGTTAAGTGAGCCTTTAAGCCAAGCAGATTTGGATCCCCTAAAAGGCCTAATCTCAGCATTAATAAGAGACAACATCAATTTTAGTTCTAATGGAAAAGCATTCCCACTCAGCATTGAGGATATCATTGCATTTCGAATTGATGAAGAAGCTGACAATGTGCAGATCTATTTTGAGCTTACCAACATGAAGGAAATGCCTGAAAAGTTGGATATTTCCTACACTCCGTTTTTTGAAAAAAGACCGAACCACCGAGGAGTAGTCATCATTGAATATCATTGGAAAGCGGGGATCATTAATAATCATTCTCTCATCGCTGAAGTTTTTGAAAATAGCGGAACAGAAAAGCAAATTAATCTAGCCGATGTATCAATTTGGAAAGGCTTCATTGCTA
>JBLIIJ010000028.1:0-39951 GCA_047635055.1 Cyclobacteriaceae bacterium
TATACCCCAAAATAGAATAAACGACGTAGTAAAGACCACTAGAAATACCTTGAAGCAGTGCTAATGGCAGCTTAGATAGCGGGAAAATAACGAGATAATAGAGTAGTCTGATAAGTCTGATATTTGATTAAGCAATATTATGCTTTTCAGACCAACTACTCTTTGATTCCTCAGTACAATGTTAGCCCAACACTAAAAGGTTTGACATTAATCACTGACTGCTGTATCGAAGACTTGGCGTTAAGTTACGCCCCGTTCCATTGAACTCATATATCATCTTTCTCAGTAAAAACGCTTCATCAACACTTGGCAAAGCATCTTCTTCAAAGGTGTCAAAACCGATAAAGCCCATGGCGGATATTAGAAATAAGATTGAATTTTGATTTATCCAGCTCATAGTAATCTCGTTTTCTAAGTAGACTGGAAATTTATCAAAAACACTGTCTACTCTTACAAAAATTATCTATCTACTTCTCCAAGTACCAAATCAAGAGATCCAACTATTGCTATAAGATCGGCAATCATCACCCCTCTTGAAATTTCCGGTAAAACAGAAAGATTGACGAAACTCGGCGCTCTGGCCTTACATCTTACAGCAACGTCTGCCCTCCCATCAGTTCTAAAAAAATACCCTAACTCCCCCTTTGGGTTTTCGGCTCTAATGTAAAAATCTTGAGCCTTTGGTCTGATTTTTTTTGGTACTAAAGCCCTAGGGTCAAATTCTCTTGTTCTTTTGTGTGTAGATATCAGCTGTTCGACGCATTGCTCCATGAGCTTTAATGACTCGCGACATTCCTGCGCTCTGACCCACGTTCTATCCCAGCAATCGCCCGTTTTCCCCATTTCACCTTTACCCATTGGCACTTCAAAGTCCAATTCAGGATAAACAGAATAGCCATCTACTTTTCTTAAGTCAAATTTCAAACCCGAACCACGAAGCATTGGGCCCGTGATACCGTAGTTTATGGCAAGGTCCAATGGAAGCACCCCAACATTGGCTGTTCGATCAATAAATATTTTATTTTCAATAAGAAGTTTATCAAGATCGTCAAGCTTTGGTTTGAGGTATTTAATAAACTGCAAGCAGCGCTCTTCAAAACCAACTGGCAAATCATAAAACAGCCCTCCAATCCATATATAATTGTAAAGCATTCTGGCACCAGACACCCATTCGAGTAAGCGCAAAATATGCTCTCTATCTCGCATTAACCATAAAAAGGGTGTAAATGCGCCTATATCCAACCCATAAGTACCTATAGCCACAAAGTGAGAAGCTATTCTATTCAACTCAGCCACAAGCACCCTGATGTACTCCACTCGCTTCGGAATCTGCTCGGAAATTCCCAACATTTGCTCCACTCCCATCGCGTAAGCATGTTCACTATTGATAGCCGCCATGTAATCCATGCGGTCAACATATGGGAGTACTTGATTGAATGGGACAGATTCAGCATGTTTTTCAAAACATCTGTGCAAATAACCCAAATGTGGAACTACATCTTTCACAATCTCACCGTCGGTAATGACTTCCAAACGAAGGACTCCATGTGTTGATGGATGCTGCGGACCTATATTAATTAGCAGTTCCCCAGACTTCAACGTTTCTTCCGTATAAACCGTGGGTTCGGAATTCTTAAAATGATCTGGGTGATATTTATATTGTATCTCCATTTTTCAATTCGTCGCGATCATATTTCACCGTCATACCATGGTATTTTTCCTGTTCTTGGTAATCTTTTCTCAATGGATAACCTTCCCAATCAGTTGGTAAAAGAATTCTTCTCAAATCAGGATGACCTTTAAATTGGATACCTAATAAATCAAAAGCTTCTCTTTCGTGCCAGTCCGCGGTTCGCCATATATCAGCAACAGAATCTATCTCAGGGTTTTCTCTTGGAAGGATCACCTTCAATGCCATTCGATAATCTTTTGGTATGCTATATAAATGGTAAATCACTTCCATTGTATTTGCTGCTTCGCCATTATCCAAGCCTGTTAGCGACGATAACTGATCGAAATAATATCCACTATCCTCATGAAGAAACTGACATATTCCATGAATTTGACTTTCTTCCAGTATAAAACATTCAGGGGAATTTAATCCTTGATCTAATGCAACATTAATATGGAGCGATGAAGCGATGTCTTTTATCACTTGATTAGGATTCAACACTCGCCTCCTTCCTCTTCTCCAAGATCTCTATCATTTTCTTCGGCTTCATCATTGATTCACCTCGGATTTTTTCTTGTAGCTTTAAAAATCCACCTATTAATGCTTCCGGTCTCGGTGGACAACCGGGAACATAGACATCTACTGGAATAATTTTATCCACTCCTTTTACCACGTGATAGCCATGCTCCCAATATGGCCCACCACAGTTACTGCAAGAGCCCATAGAAATAACATATCGTGGCTCTGGCATTTGCTCATACAGCCTTCTGAGGCGGTCGGCCATTTTGAAAGTTACCGTACCGGCCACAACCATCACGTCGGAGAGTCGTGGAGATGGTCTTGGCAAAATACCAAACCTATCAGTATCATATCCTGTAGTGTAGGCGCCCATCATCTCTATGGCACAGCATGCTAAGCCAAAACCCATTGGCCACATACTTGATAATCTTGCCCAATTGAGTAAATCATCGAGCTTAGTTATAATTACTCCTCCATGTTCAAATTGATGATCGAGAATACCCATTATTGATATTTTTTATATTCTTCTGCTGGAATTTTACTTTGAAAGTCAGAGACCTGTTGTTCTGGCTTATCCCAATCCAACATGCCCTTTTTCCAAATATAAAACAAACCAACGGCCAGTAATCCTATGAAAATGAAAACTTCCACTAATGCGAACTGACCCCAGAGGCCATTTGTCGTTTTCATCAGTTCTTTATCTGCAAAGACTGTCGCCCAAGGAAATAGAAAGACCAACTCCGTCTCAAACAGTAAGAATGCAAGGGCTATAATATAAAACCTAATATTAAAGACATTCCATGCATTTTTGAAAGGTTCTTCCCCTGATTCGTAAGTCGTATTCTTTTCTTCATTGGGTCTGTTAGGACGCAATATTTTTCCTGCAAGCAGCGTCACCATTACAAAAGATAGTCCGCCAACAAAAAACAACAATACAGTACCAAACCCGGAAATTTCCATAAGGTCAAGTTAAAACAAGTTTTAGAAATTGATTGGGTCGATATACTTAAAATGCCCGTTAAGACGTATTTTCTCTCGGGCAGATTCTGCTCGGTCGAGCATTGGCAGCAACTGTTTCAGATGCTGGAGTATATAAATCTGTTGATCCTTTTGTGAAGGCATGGTTAGTAATTTATATTCCTCTTCTGGCTTTAAACCTATTTTATGGATAAACTCATGCATTTCAGAATCATGATCGATCTTTAGTTCCGCCTCCAATTGCAACCAGCTTATAAGCTCAATGACCTTTTCAATTATTTTAAATGCCAAAGTTGGGTCTGCATCATCTAGGTATTCATGCGGGACAATATCCCCACCAGCATACTCTTTAATCAACCATGGATTTTCATAATTGATAATTTTAAAAACATCTAGCGCAAGCGTTTTTATGTCGAGCCTTCCGTCATCATAGCGTTTGGTAACCTCTAATATTTCAACTTCCGTGCAGTATTCTATTTTATTGAGAACATATGAAGGTATACCGAATGTCGTTTGGTCTTCTAAGCAATCGTTAACAAGGTGCTTGTATCGAGGCTCGAATATATGGAGATTGAGGTGTTCATTTGGGAACACAACAATATTGAGTGGGAATAATGCCAAACTTTTTTCCATAGAAATCTAACTGATGGTATTGATATAGGGTTTGAAAAGAATTGTATTATTTTGTGCGGTGGCTAAAGCAATATTTAATAGAGGAAGAGTGATTCCAGTTTATTTGAGATGGGTTCTTACCATTAGTTTATTTATTAGTATTTACTGTTGCTTAAGTTTTCTTTCAGAAACTACAGCCATTACCCTATCAATTACTCTGTCATTCTTATTTCCCATTATATGGTCATCTTACTTTATTTTAGAAATAAACCAAGACGCCCAGACCATCACTCAAGCTATTTGGATAGTTGGATTGAAAACTAATAAAATAAAGATTAGTTCAGTTGACTTTCTGATCAAAATTGAACGAAAAGATACTATCTATGTCGCAGTTTTAATGATTAAAAACGGTCCCGATATTATTTTAACCTCGCACGAAAAGGAAAAAAACTTAAGGAAAAAACTTAACGCTTTCTTAGGCAAGCTTGATATCACGGACCCAAACCTCTTTATTAAATAAGTTGACAAACTGATTTTATTTTCTTCTCTAATTAACTGGTTGCCCATGTCTTCCCATTTCCTGCTTCGCTCAACGGGATACAGCCTTTATATTCAACAGGAACTGGCAAATATTGTAATGCTTTTGTCGCGCCATATTCCGAAGTATAATAGCCAACCAAAGTCAACTCTTTCAATCTCCAAAAAAATGGTCTTTCAGATACACCTCGACTGAATTCCATACCAAAAATCTCGCTATTCTTCTTTTTAGCATATTCCTTTTGTTGTCCCTTATTTAACTCCACAAACGGCTTACCGAATATAGCGTCAATTTCTTTCCTCATTTCTCCCAAACCAGACATAAAAGCAGATCTTGTCTTCTCATCATATATTGTCGACACCATTTGCTCTACAAAAGACGGCACCCCCAATGACTTTGCGCCGGGAGTATCCGTTTCTGGCAAAATAGTCTCGGTCAGTTCCATTATCAACTTTGCCTGATCCTTTGTAAAAAAGGATGGCTCCCAAATCAGTTTTGGGTCTGGTGCGCACCCGTTTAGAACCCCTAGTATTGTGGGTGCAGTGATAACTCCTCCTAAGATTAGCGTCGCTCTTTTTAATGCTTCTCTTCGATCTATATTTCCCATTAGAGATTTCCCTTTTTAAGTTCTTTTACTGCAAAATCAGCCGCCCTAGCAGTTAATGCCATATAGGTTAGCGATGGATTCTGACATGCCGATGAGGTCATGCACGCTCCATCAGTAACAAAAACGTTCTTGACATCATGTACTTGATTCCATTTATTAAGCACGGAAGTTTTTGGGTCTCGCCCCATACGCGCGGTACCCATCTCATGAATCCCTAAACCAGGACCACCAACATCATTATACGTCTTCACATTATTTAAACCAGCAGTTTCAAGAATCTCAGCCGCGGAGGACTGCATATCCTTCCTCATTTCAAATTCATTTTCTTTGAATTCACAATCGAAGATGAAGGTTGCATTTCCATGCTTATCTGTCTTTGAATAATCCAAAGTGACTTTGTTTTCATGATATGGTAACATTTCTCCAAAGCCCATCAGCCCCATTTTCCACTTACCCGGTTTCTGAATTTGCTGTTTCAGTTCTGCTCCAATACCCAACTCAGCTACCGCAGTTCTCCATTCTTCACGACTAGCTCCACCTTGATAGCCATAACCTCTAATGAAATCAGGATGCTTTTCTGAAATATTCCTGAATCGGGGAACATAAATCCCATTTGGCCTTCGCCCTGAATAATACTTATCATCAAATCCATCGTAATCACCTTCCGCACCAGCTTTAAAATGATGATCCATTAAGTTATGACCTAGCTCGCCAGAAGCATTGCCCATTCCGTCTGGAAAATATTCACTTTTTGAGTTCATTAAAATCCAAGTCGATCCCAGCGCTGAGGCGTTTAAGAAAACAATCTTCGCATAATATTCTTGAACATCGCCCGTCTCCGCATCTTGTACTCTAACGCCTGATGCTTTTCTCGTTTCAGGGTCATAAAGCACCTCTGTAACAATCGAATTAGGTCTTAATGACATATTCCCTGTAGCCGTGGCGGCTGGTAATGTGCTTGACTGACTACTGAAATATCCTCCAAAAGGGCAACCTCTCATGCATAGGTTTCTGAAATGGCAATGTGAACGTCCTTGATGATTTTTTGTGAGGTTAGCTGTCCTCCCGATGGTCAGGATTCGATCTTCAAAATTCTTTGAGATGCTCTCTTTAACATGTTTTTCCAAACAGTTAAAATCCATTGGGGGCAAAAAGTTGCCATCAGGAAGCTGTTTCAGTCCTTCATTTCTTCCACTCACTCCAATGTAGGACTCAACATAATCATACCAAGAAGCAACATCCTTGTATCTAATAGGCCAATCTACTGCAATTCCTTCTTTACCATTTGCTTCAAAATCCATCTCACTCAACCGGTAAGACTGTCTGCCCCACAATAAAGATCTGCCGCCTACATGATACCCGCGAATCCAATCAAATCTTTTTACTTCTGTATATGGGTGCTCCGAATCTTTAACCCACCAATGCTTTTGAGACTCCTTAATCGTGTAACCTGTACGCCGCTGTTTTTCATAATCCTTCATCTCCTCATCAGGGAGCTTATCATCATTAGGAAGCTCCCAAGGATTGAGGTTCATCGTAGGGTAATCTTTGATGTGTTCTACCATCCTACCTCGATCAAGGACAAGGGTGTTAAGTCCTTTTTCAGTAAGCTCCTTGGCAGCCCAACCACCCGAAATTCCTGTTCCTACGACAATCGCATCAAAGGTGTTCTGCTGTTTGGCTTTGTTGTTAATGTTCATTAATGAGTATTAATATTTGTTCTAAACTAATCAATACTGGTCTATATTTTGGCTGCTTTATTGAACGATTTTTAATGCAATCGTTTTCATTTTGGATGAAATAAAAAAACCCAGTAAAACTGGGTTTCCTTTATTTCACTTAATCAAGTTTATTGATTGATTATCGCATTTAATGTTGCGCTTGGTCGCATTGCTTTTGATACCTTCTGGATATCTAGCTGAAAGTATCCGCCAAGATCCTGCGGAAGACCCTGTGCGCCAATTAATTCTTCATTGATCTTAGCCTCATTGGTGTATAATGCTTCGTACACTTTTTCAAAATGTGCTTTTAAATCAGCATCTTGATCCTGATTTGCTAGTGCTTCCGCCCAATATAGCGCAAGATAAAAATGACTTCCTCTATTATCGATTTTACCTATGCGGCGAGCAGGTGATTTATCGTTATCCAAGAATTTGGATGTCGCCAAGTCCAAGGTAACACCCAATATTTTCGCTTTAGGATTGTTAAATTTTTCTGACAAATGCTCGAGAGAAACTGCTAAGGCCAAAAACTCACCTAAAGAATCCCATCTCAAATAACCTTCCTCTTCGAACTGTTGTACATGTTTTGGTGCAGAGCCACCAGCTCCTGTCTCAAAAAGGCCTCCTCCATTCATCAATGGAACAATAGACAACATTTTCGCACTCGTCCCCACCTCAAGTATCGGAAACAAATCTGTCAAATAATCTCTCAACACATTTCCTGTAACTGAAATGGTATCTTCTCCTTTTACAATTCTTTCAAGCGAAAGCCTAGTTGCATCAATAGGAGACATGATTCTTATATCAAGGCCTTCAGTATCATGATCTTTGAGGTAAGTATTTACTTTGGCAATAAGCTCCGTATCATGGGCTCTATTTTTGTCCAACCAAAAAATTGTAGGCGAACCTGTCGCTCTTGCTCTGTTAGCTGCTAATTTGACCCAATCTTGAATCGGCGCATCTTTAACTTGACACATTCTGAAGATATCACCCTCTTCTACTTTTTGCTCCAATAAAACAGCACCCTCTGCATCCACTATCTGCACCGTTCCTTTGCTTGGCAGCTGAAAAGTCTTGTCATGCGAGCCGTACTCCTCCGCTTTTTGAGCCATCAGGCCTACATTGGGCACGCTCCCCATTTTAGTTGGATCAAGCGCACCATTTGCTTTACAAAAATCGATGGTTTCCTGATAAACTCCAGCGTAACTTCTATCTGGTATTACGGCCTTGGTATCTTTGAGCTTTCCTCCTTTGTCCCACATTTGACCTGATGTTCTGATCATCGCTGGCATAGAAGCATCTATAATTACGTCACTTGGCACGTGTAGGTTAGTGATGCCTTTATCAGAATTAACCATGGCTAATTCTGGCTTAGATTCGTATAAAGCATCAATATCTGCTTTAATTTGCTCTTGCTGCTGGTCTGGCAATGTGCTTATTTTACTATAAACATCACCAAGACCATTGTTGGTATCAACTCCTAAATCGCTAAACAATTCAGCATATTTTTCAAAAATTTCTTTATAAAAAATTTTGACGACCGCACCAAAAATGATTGGATCAGAGACTTTCATCATGGTGGCTTTCATATGTAATGAAAAAAGCACATCCTGAGACTTTGCATCTTCAATCTCTTTTTCGATAAACGATGTTAAACTTGAAACGCTCAAAGCCGACGCATCGATAATTTCGCCATCCTTCAGTTTTAATCCTTTTTTAAGATCAGTTTTGCTTCCATCGGCAGCAACAAACTGGATAGCCGCTGTAGTTGCATGAGCAATTGTCGTGGATTTTTCGCTTCCGTAAAAATCACCTTCGCTCATGGAAGCCACATGCGTTTTAGAATCACGACTCCAAGCACCCATCGAATGTGGGTTTTTGCGGGCATATGCTTTCACCGCTTTCGGTGCTCTTCGGTCTGAGTTTCCTTCTCTCAATACTGGGTTCACTGCGCTTCCCTTCACTCCATCATAGACGGATTTGATTTTAATTTCCTCCTCAGTGGTTGGTTCTGAAGGGTAATCTGGAAGTTTATATCCTTTACCTTGAAGTTCTTTGATCGCATTTTTTAATTGCGGAATCGATGCGCTTATGTTGGGGAGTTTTATGATGTTAACCTCTGGAGTTTTAGCCAAATCCCCTAATTCAGACAATGCATCCGCTATTCTCTGATTTTCAGGAAGGTACTCCGAAAAATTAGCCAATATCCTACCTGCCAATGAAATATCTCTCGTCTCAACTAATACACCTGCTGGACCCGTAAAAGATCGGATAATTGGCAAAAAAGAATAAGTTGCTAAGGCTGGCGCCTCGTCTGTTTGAGTATAGATAATTTTTGGTTGACCCATTTTATATTCTGTGGTTTTATTGATTTAGTAACTCTCTTCGTCAGTTGGAAAACTGGAAGATTTAATATCGCTTATATATTGAGAGGTGGCCTCTCCTATTATTTTATTTAGATCGGCATATTGTCGTAGAAACCGGGGCTTAAAATCCTGAGTGATACCTAGCATATCATGCATGACAAGAACTTGCCCGTCTACATCTTTTCCCGCTCCTATGCCTATGATAGGAATTTCAACGCTTAGGGCCACTTCCTTGGCCAATTGTGCAGGTATTTTCTCTAAGACAATTCCAAAACAACCAAGCTCCTGGAGCAAGAGCGCATCATCTTTCAGTTTTTGAGCTTCTACTACTTCTTTGGCTCGAACCGTGTAGGTTCCAAATTTATATATTGACTGAGGCGTTAATCCAAGGTGTCCCATCACAGGAATACCTGAAGAAAGAACCCGCATAACACTTTCTTTAATTTCAATGCCACCCTCCATTTTAACAGCATGTGCTCCCGATTCTTTCATGATTCTTATGGATGATCGCAATGCTTCAGAAGAATTTCCTTGATAACTACCAAAGGGTACATCTACGACAACAAAGGCGCGACTTACTGCTTTTATCACTGCACTGGCATGCCAAATCATTTGATCCAGCGTGATTGGTAAAGTCGTCTCATGTCCGGCCATTACATTTGAGGCTGAATCTCCGACTAGGATAATGTCAATTCCAGAATTATCCAGAATTCGCGCCATGGAGTAATCGTAGGCCGTCAACATGGCAATTTTCTCTCCTTTAGACTTCATTTCCTGAAGTCGATGGGTCGTAATGCGTTTAAAATTTGATTGTATTTTGCTCATAGGTTAAAAGGAGGTGTAAATTAATAAAATCCAAGTTTCCGATATATAATATTGTCATATTATCAACAACAATGTTATAAATAAGGATAGTATCTTTAAATGAAAAACACATGAAAGTATTTTCCGCGCTTTTGTTTTGCCTGATAAATGTTTCCTATGTTTTTTCTCAACCGCTTTCTGCTCCTGACAGAAATGAAGGTGAAGGGCCTTATGATGAAATGATTATCAGAGGCGCGATTCTCATAAATGGCAATGCCGCTCCTCCAATTGGACCTGTAGATGTTGTGGTTAGTAATAATATCATCACTAAAATTCAAGTAGTAGGATCGCCAGGTATTGCCATAAATGAATCGAAACGTCCTCAATCATCATCGAAAGACACCAAGATAATTGATGCTTCAGGCATGTATCTTCTTCCTGGGTTTATAGACATGCATGGCCATATTGGAGGAAGTGCTCAAGGTACTACGGCAGAGTATGTTTTTAAATTATGGATGGCACATGGAATTACCACCATTCGAGAGCCTGGGAGCTTTAATGGGCTCGATTGGACATTGGAGCACCAAAAAAGAAGTGATAAAAATGAAATTACAGCGCCAAGAATAGTTCCATACACAGGGTTTGGTCAAGGCTCGGAAGGTATCAACACGCCTGAAGAAGCTGTGGAATGGGTTCGTGAAAATGCTGAAAAAGGATCTCAAGGGATTAAATTTTTTGGCGCAAGACCCGATATTATGGAAGCAGCATTAAAGGAAAATAAAAAATTAGGGTTAAGGTCCGCTTGTCATCATGCCCAAATGAATGTCGGTTGGGTTAATGTACTAAATAGCTCTGAATGGGGCTTAACGACTATGGAACATTGGTATGGGTTACCAGAAGCGATGTTTGAAAATCAAACAGTCCAGAATTATCCTGCTGATTATAATTATCAAGACGAGCAAAATCGATTTGAAGAAGCTGGAAAATTATGGGCTCAAGCAGCAGAACCCTACTCGGAAAAATGGAACAGCGTAATGAACACCTTACTCGAAAGAGACTTCACATTGGATCCTACATTTAATATTTATGATGCCAATCGGGATTTGATGAGAGCAAGAAGAGCCGAGTGGCATGAATACTACACGCTACCTTCCCTCTGGAAATTTTATGAACCAAGTAACGAATCTCATGGGTCATATTGGCGTTATTGGGGAACAGAGCAAGAAATACTCTGGAAGAAAAACTACCAATTATGGATGACATTCGTCAATGAATATAAAAATCGTGGAGGAAGAGTCACTACCGGAAGTGATTCCGGATTCATTTACCAACTTTATGGATTCGGCTATATACGAGAGCTCGAATTACTAAGAGAAGCAGGATTTCATCCGTTGGAGGTGATCAGGTCCGCCACATTATATGGAGCTCAAGCTCTAGGAATGGAAAAGAAAATTGGCACCATAGAAGTTGGAAAATATGCTGATATGATCTTAACATCCGCCAACCCGCTCGTCAACCTTAAATCACTTTACGGAACAGGCGCTATTAAACTTCAAGAAGACAACTCTATAACCCGCCTTGGCGGAATTGATTTTACCATAAAGGATGGAGTTATTTTTGATGCCAAAAAACTCCTCAAAGATGTAAGAGAGATGGTAAAAGAGGCTAAAAATGGGGAAAAAGGTATTGAACAACCAGGTTTTCCAAATTGGGAAGAAGAGTAAAATTCCATAGATTCGTAAATCAAATTGTTAAAAATGACTAAATATTTTGTCGTACTTCTTTTCCTTTTCATACTAATAGGATGCATTGAAATTCAATCAAGTAAAAGTCCCATTATTACTGTGAAGCGAGATACCGCAATAGCTGTAGCTAATACGATAAACGACTTGGAAACATCTGTTTACTCGTTAAGAGGAATTCCCTTTCCAGAAAAAAAGCTATCGCTTCAATCAAGGGCAAGAAGAGAAACACAACTGGAGGAAGCGAGATCAAACTATGAACGAGATCCAAATAACGCAGATTATATCATATGGTACGGCCGTAGACTTGCCTATCTTGGCCTATACCATGAATCTATCCGCATTTTTTCAGAAGGCCTTGAGAAATTCCCGACTTCTTATAAACTCTACAGACACAGAGGACATAGGTATATCACGATTAGGCAATTTGACAATGCCATTGACGATTTGCAAAAGGCTGCTTTTTACTCAAGACCAGCAAGTAATAGTCTTGAACTCGACGGAATCCCGAACCAAATAAACAAGCCTTTAAGTAATGATAAATATAACATCTTCTATCACCTAGGCATAGCATATTACCTAAAAGGCAATTATGATAAGGCTATATCATCGTACAAAAAATGTTTAACATTCAGTGACAACAATGATCTCTTGGTGGCTAGTACTGACTGGTTCTACATGACCTACAGGAAAATTGGAAACGCAGATGCTGCGAATCAACTTTTAAATGATATTGCACCTCGAACAAGAGTTGTAGAAAACTGGTCTTATCTCAATAGAATTTTAATGTATAAAGAAATAATCACCCCTGAAAACGTCTTAGATAAGGCCGCCAGAGCCGATGGAAGTTATAATCCTTTGACCGCTCATGGTGTCGGAAATTGGTATCTATATAATGGGAAAATGGAGTCCGCTAAGGAAGTATATCAAAAAATACTCCTCAGCGATTCATGGGATACTTTTGGATACATTGCCAGTGAAGTGGATATGCTCCACCTCTAAACTTCAAAACGCTTCTATATCCTTTTTTACTTGAATTAACCTTTCGGGAAAATCAGTAATAATACCATCAACGCCCATATGAAGCATCTTGATCATATCTTCACGCTCATTGACCAAAAAGGTATAAACTTTATATCCTCGAGCGTGCATCCTGAAAATCCTTCTTGTAGATAATGAGGTGAAATCGGGGTTTAACGCGGACAACCTATTGTCTCTATGTGATCTCCCTAAGTGAATTCTAGACTCAACATAGAACGCCAGTAAGGGTGTAGAATCTTCACCAATCAATATTTGTTTGGTCTGCACATGATCGTCATATTCATGTGCAGCTTCAATATAAGCTTCTTCATAAGACTGAAGAATTACCCAATCGTATCCATTTTCTTCAGCACGAATAACATCAATCAATTTTTCAGCAAAATCATGATAATGTGGATGATCCATATGCTTAATTTCAATAAGCACCTTGCATTGACCGTTGACCAAGTCGAGTACCTCTTTTAGAGTCGGTATGCGCTCATCTCTAAATCGCGGATCAAACCAGCTTCCAGCATCCAATTGCTTAATTTCAGCCAATGTAAAATCATGCACAATACCAGACCCATTGCTTGTTCTATCCAACGTCTCATCATGAAAAACAACGATCTGTTCGTCTTTAGTATTTCTCACATCGATTTCGATCATATCAACTCCCAAATCGATAGCCTTCTGAATAGCTACCAATGTGTTTTCAGGGAACGTTCCAGAGGCTCCTTTGTGAGCGATAATATCGAACTCTTCAGACTTTAATGCCTCCGTTATTTTTGAAGAGGTTAACCAGTGTCTGTATATATATGGCTCGAATAAAGCGACCGCCACAAATAGTATCATGAGTGGCAAACTGTATATGATAAACTTCTTAGTCATTAGATTTTGCTATAAGGTTCCCGAAATTTAGCGAAAACAGTCTATAAATTCAATTTCAATTTCAACTCATCTAATTGCGCTCCATCAATCGCTGAAGGAGAATCAATCATGATGTCTCTGCCAGAGGTATTTTTAGGGAAGGCGATAAAATCCCTAATGCTATCCTGACCTGCGAAAAGTGCGCACAATCTATCAAAACCAAAGGCAATTCCTCCATGCGGCGGTGCTCCATATTCAAATGCACTCAGCAAGAAACCAAATTGCTCTTGAGCTGCTTCTTTTGTGAACCCGAGTACTTCAAACATTCTAGCTTGCATCGTTCTATCGTGGATTCTTATCGATCCACCACCAATCTCCACACCATTAATCACCAAATCATAAGCATTTGCTTTCACAGCCCCTGGATCCGAATCTAGTAATTTAACATCCTCAGGATTGGGTGAAGTAAATGGATGATGCATCGCATGGAATCTATTTGAGTCTTCATCCCATTCAAGCAAAGGAAAATCAACTATCCAAGCTGCTGCTACTTTCTTTTTGTCTCTTAGTCCTAGCTTGGAACCCATTTCTAAGCGGAGTTCACTCAAAGCCTTTCTGGTCTTATCAATTGTCCCCGACAAGATTAACATTAAATCTCCTGGCTTTGCTTCAAATTTTTCTGCCCAAGCAGCAAGATCTTCCTGTGTATAGAACTTGTCTACCGAGCTTTTAAATGTGCCGTCTGCATTACACTTGACATAAACTAACCCCTTAGCGCCAATTTGCGGTCTTTTTACAAACTCTGTTAATGCATCAATTTGCTTTCTTGTATAGTCTGCACATCCAGTAGCATTGATTCCTACAACCATTTCAGCACTATCGAAAACTACAAAACCTTTACCTTGAGCCAAAGTTGTAATTTCTTGAAATTCCATCCCAAATCGTAAATCAGGCTTATCCGAGCCATACTTGGACATGGCCACATCATAAGGCATCAGTTCCACTTTAGGAAGATCAACGTTTTTGATGGTCTTATATAAATAACGAATCAAGTCCTCAAACGTCTCCAAGATATCTTCACGAGTCACGAAGGACATTTCACAATCAATCTGAGTAAATTCAGGCTGTCTATCTGCTCTTAAATCCTCATCTCGAAAACACTTTACTATTTGGAAATATCGATCGAAACCAGACACCATGAGCAACTGCTTAAAGGTTTGTGGACTTTGCGGTAAGGCATAAAATTGACCTACGTTCATCCTCGATGGAACAACAAAATCTCGTGCA
Source organism: Cyclobacteriaceae bacterium (assembly GCA_047635055.1). Lineage (GTDB taxonomy): Bacteria > Bacteroidota > Bacteroidia > Cytophagales > Cyclobacteriaceae > JAVJRN01. Next base: position 14,734 of record JBLIIJ010000028.1, read on the forward strand.
CCCTCAGGTGTTGATTTGATTAGATAAGGCGTTTCTACCTCCGTAAAAAGCGCGTCTGATAAATATCTTCTAGTATGCTGAAGCATTTGATGACGAATTTCTAGATTCTTACGAACCACATTTCGTCGAAGATCAAGGTATCGATATTTCATACGTAATTCTTCTCCTCCATCAGTCTCATCCTCTATAATAAAAGGAGGAACTTTTGACTCGTTAAGTACCACCAAGGTCGCCACCTTAATTTCAATATCGCCAGTAAGTATCTTTCCGTTCTTCGCCACTCGCTCTACGACTTCCCCTTCTGCTTGTAGGACAAACTCGCGCCCTACTTTTCTAGCCGTCTCAAGCACTTTTGCATCCGTCTTTCCTTCTTCAAAGATCAATTGGGTTATACCAAACTTATCACGAAGGTCTACCCAAATCATTCCTCCTTTGTCCCTAACCTTTTGAACCCAGCCCGCCAAGGTCACAATTTGACCTTGATGTTCACTTCTCAACTCTCCGCAGGTATGCGATCTTAACATGATATTTTTTTTGATCTTTGATAAAAAACAGGGGCAAATTTAACAATAGTTTTAGCTTTGATATAAATATTTCAAGCCTCAATGAATAATCAGCTCAATAAGATTTTTGTCGTCATTTTAATTTTTTTCAATATCGTTCCTCTTATGGGACAAAAAGCCTTGGAACGGGTTAAAGTTGACAAAAATATTAGTATGAAAATCCCTGTTGGATTTCGACCCATGTCTCAATCAGATCTTATCAATCGCTACAATGCTTTTCGTAAGCCCTTGGCAATGTACACAAACGAGAATCGGCAGATTGATCTTGGAATCAATGAAAATAGTAGCCCTTGGGCCGGGGAAGATTTAGAAATTTTAAGCGATTTTTATAGGGCTAACATTTCTAACCTTTTTACTGAGGTTCATTTTATTAATGATGAAATACGCGCTATAGGAGATAGAAGATTTGCGATTTTTGAGTTCACATCCAAAGTTTCGGACGAATCACAGACATTTGGAGGAGGAAGTAATCCTGTCTCAAAGTACACTTATATAATGTATACGATTAGAAATAATAAAGTACTCCTTTTCAATTTCAGCGCACCAGCCAGAATGAGAACATTATGGCAGGAAGCAGCGAAGGAAATGATGGAAAGCATTAGAATAAAATGAGCCTTTCTATACATTCTGATGATCATTTTATGAAAATGGCACTTCAGGAAGCTCAGAATGCTTTTGAAGAAGGGGAAATACCTGTAGGTGCAATTATCACTGCAAATAACAGAATAATTGCGAAAGCACATAATCAGGTGCAACGATTAAATGATGTAACGGCTCATGCTGAAATGTTGGCTATTACTGCTGCACAAAATTACTTAGGTTCAAAATACTTAAACGATTGCACATTATATGTTACGCTTGAACCATGTATAATGTGCGGCGGAGCTTTATATTGGAGTCAGCTAAATAAACTCGTGATTGGAGCAAAAGATACGAAACGTGGATATCGATCAAAAAACGTAGATATTTTACACCCAAAGACGACTGTTGTACAGGGAGTCCTCCAAGAAGATTGTGAAATGCTGATGCTTTCGTTTTTTAATAAAATGAGAGGGAACAATTTTTAAAGCACAGTGTTTTATAGATTATAAACTTAATTTTTCAACTAAAAATAAACTGACATAATTATGGCATTCGAATTACCAGATTTACCATATGCTCATGACGCACTTGAGTCTAACATTGATAGTAAAACAATGGAAATACATCATGGGAAGCATCATGCGGCCTATGTAGCGAAATTAAATGGTGCAATAGAAGGCACTGATATGGCTGAAAAATCACTAGATGAATTGATGAAAGATCATTCAGATAATGTCGCTGTAAGAAACAATGGTGGTGGACATTGGAATCACTCATTATTCTGGACGATCATGAGTCCAACTGGTGGGGGGTCGCCATCAGGTGAACTATCCGCAGCGATTGATGAAGCTTTTGGATCGTTCGACGATTTTAAAAAAGCATTTAGCAACGCCGCTGCTACACGATTTGGTTCAGGCTGGGCATGGTTATGTGTACAGCCTGGCGGGAAAGTAGAGGTCTGCTCTTCAGCAAACCAAGACAATCCTCTAATGCCTGGAGTAGGATGTGGCGGATCACCAATATTGGGATTAGATGTATGGGAACATGCCTATTACCTCAATTACCAAAACAGAAGACCAGATTATATTACTGCCTTTTTTAATGTCATTGATTGGGACGCAGTAACCAAAAGATTCGAGGAAGCAAAGTAATTGCCTTTAGTGTTTTGTATTAGTTAAATGAATGCACGGCTTATAAGTCGTGCATTTTTTTATGCTTAAAATTCTTACGATCTTAAGATGAAAAACAAGTAGAAATGCATATTACCAATATTCTTGAAGATTTAAAAGAAACGTTTGAGGGATCTCCTTGGTATGGTAATTCCCTCTCAAACTATCTTCAAAATATCAAACCTGACTCTCTTAATTATAGACAACACGATAGTCATTCAATTGGGCAAATTATTGAACACATGATAGTTTGGAGACAATTTACGATTGACAAGATTTTAGGACAAACCACATCGATATCTGTTAATGGATCCGAAGATTGGGAAGGTCGTGTATATACTCCGAGCGATATGAATATTTTGTTTGGGAGGATTAAAGACACGCAAAAGCGATTAATTAAAATATTAGAAGAACAGACCGATAACTTTCTGGATAAGCCTGTACCTGAAGAGCAATACTCATTTAGGTTTATGATTAGAGGGTTAATCTATCACGATGTATATCACTTAGGACAACTCTACATGCTGTCTAAAATGGCGAAGCAAGATAATTTGGACTAATATATGCGTCTAGCAGAAAGAAAAAATGACTACTCAGGAGATAAAGAGATCGCTAATATTTTAAATAGTTATAAGCACTTTTTGAAAAATGATTTCTCCTCGTACTGTCATCATTGTCAGCGACTTTATCAATATTCTTTAACGCTCTTGTTGATGAAGGAGAATCGAAAATTGGCTATCTGTGCTGCTTTTCACGATTTGGATATTTGGGTGAGTAGAGACATGGATTATTTATCCAACTCATCCGAAATGGCCATTGATTACTGCAAAAAGAATCAGCTAAACTTCCTCTTCGATGAAATAAATTTTGTAATCTCCAATCACCATAAGATTAAAAAAATAAAAGGAAATATCGAGGCAGAAGCATTTCGCAAAGCTGACTTAATAGACCTAAGTGCCGGCTTTGTTAAATATCATTTACCAAAAAGTATAGGTCAAGAACTAGAGGAGAAATATCCCCGATTGAAGTTCTCAAGAATTATCTCAGTTAAAATTCTGAAATATGCGCTCCGAAATCCTCAAAAACCTCTGCCAATGATCAAATGGTAATTTTCCATGGAATACATGAGGTCATTACACAAATAAGCGTCTTTAAACGCATCAAATCCAACGATGTAATGTCTCTTAATTAGACTTTATATAATGTCAAATTGTTACCCGCCAATGAGACCTCTTTTTTGAAATATTTTGAGGACTGATAACTTTGTAAAAAAATAATAACACAATAAACTAGATAACGTAATTCACAACTTAAAAGAGGACATATTTGGTGCGTTCTGTTGTCCCAAATATGCCGATTTTTTAAAAGACATTTTTTAAATATTTCTAAAAAAAGACATTGCAATAGTCCAAAAATGAAGCGGGCATACTTTAAAGAGGTCTTCCCCTTCTCATAAGGAAAACAAAAGAGAGCTCATCAAATCTTCTTTGCCTCTTTCTTAGATTCGACATCAAATGCATTGTTTATAATCATAGACCAAAAGCTGGCAGAGAATACCAGGAAACGAACAGAAACCAGATACACCAAATAATGAATTTAGCCGTTAGGAATACACTAGTATAACCAGCAGTCGCCCAGCTGCTTCAACTTATTGATATCTAAAATCTTAATATCTTTATGAAATATGACATTTAAACTTTCATACCCCAACCTTATTGGCAAGATCGCACTTCTAGCGCCAATGTTATTTTTCTCGTGTTCTGATTCATCTGAGACGGATGACACAGAGCCCACAATTCCCATAAGCTCATACAACTCAAGTTATGAATTGATTCAAAAAGAAATATGGGATGTTTCCTGTGTGAGCTGTCATTCGTCTGGTATGAGCTTTGCCAATCAGTCCAACTTGATCTTAACAGAAGACGCCTCTTACTCTCAACTACTCAACAGAGAACCTGACAATGCAGCAGCAAAGGAAGATGGATTACTGCTTGTTGGTGACGAAGGTTTATCCTCTCTATACACGAGCTTTTTATGGGAAAAAATAAATGCCCCTGATCAGGAACATTTCTACTCTGACCACCCTCAATACGGATCTATCATGCCTTTAGGCGGAGACCCACTCACCAATGGTCAATTAGAATATATAAGACAATGGATCCTTGCCGGCGCACCAGAATCAGGATTAGTAGCTGATGTTGATGTTTTAAGTGACACGAGCAAATTCACCGAATTGCCTTTTGAAGAACTCGCAGTTCCCGAAAATGGCTTTCAAATCCATGTTGAGCCTTTTCAAATCGAGCCTAATAAGGAGAGAGAGTTATTTATTTATCAAGAAATCAATAATCCAGAGCCTATATATATTAAGGCTTTTGAAATCAGCATGAGGAGCGGAAGTCATCATTTTATCCTGTACGATTTTAACGACAACCTACCTACAAGTCAATATCCAGACCAGGGTGCAATTAGAGATGTATATCAGAGCAATGGAGAATACAATTATGAAACATTGCTCTTCACCCAGTTTCACCAATTTGTAGTTGGCACGCAATGGCCAAAAACAAGATATGATTATCCTGATGGCGTAGCATTATTGGTTCCTGCAAATGCTGGGTTTGACCTTAACAGTCACTATGCGAACAGGTCATCTAATAACATCACTGGTGAAGTCTATGCTAACATCTACACCGTTCCTGAAGCAGAAGTCGTTCATGAAGCTCAAATTCTTAATTTAAATCATGACAGTTTCTTTTTGCCAGCAGGTGAAATAACTACCATTGAACGCACTTTCAAATTCAATAAAAAGCGTCATATTTTTCAACTTTGGTCGCACGCTCATGAGCACATGACTGAGTTCAAAGTTTATATTTCTGGAGGTGCAAGAGATGGAGAATTAATTTATATCAATACGGATTACGAGCATCCTCCGATTCTAAGGTTGGACCCTCCAGTTACCTTAGAATTTGCTGAAGGTTTAACATTGGAAACAACCTATGATAATTGGGAAGACCATCCACTTACATTTGGCCTTAGAAGTACTGAAGAAATGATGATATTATTCGGAGCGTACTACGAAGAAGATTAATAAAAAAGGTTGTTTCGACTTGCATACTAATAACATATGCAAGTCAAAACAACCCTCTTCAATCAAATTAGAAAACTGACCGCCCCTTTTTCACAAAAAAAGAAACTCGTCATATTTGTTTTGAAAAATATCTTGAGTCCTCCATTAGTCTACTATTGAGGCTTTTAGTCTCTGTTCCCTGTAAAAAGCATCAAGTAATACAGCAACATCGTTAATGCGCCTAAAGCGGCAACAACATAGGTCATAGCTGCCGTATTCAAGGCATCTTTAGCCATATCGTGCTCTTTTGAGCTAACAATGTTACGTTCCTTGATCCAGGTCAACGCTCGCTTACTTGCATCAAATTCAACAGGCAATGTGATAAAAGAAAAAAGCGTGAAAATCCCATAACAGGCAATAATAATAAGAAGAGCCAGTTGGTAAGGAATCAATCCAGGAAGTACAAAAGCACCTGCGATCATCGCTATAGATACAATATTAATCACCCTGGCACTTATGCTTTGAACCGGCACCATTGCAGATCTAAATTGAAGAAAACTATATGCGGTTGCATGTTGTACTGCATGTCCACACTCGTGAGAGGCTACTGCTGCTGCCGAAGCTGATCTGCCATAAAAAACATCAGGGCTCAAGTTGACTGTTTTATTGGCAGGGTTATAATGATCAGTCAATATCCCTTCAACCGCGGTAACGGACACATCATGAAGGCCATGGTCTGCCAACATTAGCTTTGCTATTTCTTGTCCCGAAAGCCCTGATCCCAATGGAATCTGAGCATACTTTTTAAATTTATTCTTCAGCCTTTTACTCACAATCAAGCTTATGATCATGAACGCGCCAATTATTACGAAATATATCATATTACTGTTTAATTAACTTTTTGATAATGTTAGTGGTAGAATAGCCTTTTACTAAATCAATAGTTTTGACTTTTCCACCATTTTGCAATACGATATCAGCACCCACAATGTTGCCTATTTTATAATCTCTTCCTTTCACCAATATGTCGGGTAAAATCTCTTCAATTAGCTTTAATGGAGTATCCTCATTAAAAGAAACAACACCATCCACAAATTGCAACGCTGCAAGTATTCTCATTCTAGAAACTTGATCGTTGATAGGACGATTAATCCCTTTTAATCTTTTGACTGAATCATCTGAATTAACTGCAACCAATAGCTTGTCTCCGAGGCTTCTAGCTTTTTCGAGATAGTCTATATGTCCTAGATGAAGGATATCAAAACATCCATTCGTAAGCACAACCTTTTGTCCTGAATTTTTCCACTTATCAACACGCTGAATTAATTTATCTAACTCATATATTTTGTTCTGTGTTGACATTTGTTTTCCTTTTTATAAAAAATGAAATAGCCAATGCTACTCCTCCAAATATTGCGGTAGCAATTATTTGAGAGGTATGTAGGAGGGTAGCAAGAAAAACGCCAGTATTTCTTGTGACAAAATACAATGACAACATAGCACTAATTAGTGTATGATATGTGCCAAAACCTCCTTGAACAGGTATAGATAAAGCAATCCCGCCTGTCACAAGAAGCATAATCCCCACCTCCCATTCAAGATTGGATGTTTCAGGTAAGGCATAGACAATAGTATAAGACATTAAATAATAAACAAACCAAAGAACGAGAGTTGAAATCAAAAAGCCAGAGACATTATTTATATCCTTCAAGGAAATTATTCCTGTCCAAAGGTTTAAAACGAAATTTCTAAAAGCCACATTTAATCTGAACAAAAAGTATAGCCCCACCAGCCCCAATAAACCAACAACTACAAGAATCATCAAAATATTCAAGATGTTAAATGGACCTAATTTCGCCAATGATAAATTCTGTTCTATAAAAGTCATAAGCCTATCGTATTCCAAAGCCAATGCGAAAACAAAGAGGACTATTAAAGTCAAAAGATCCACCAATCTCTCGGTGATAACTGTCCCAAAGGAATTGGTCATATCCACGTTATCGGTACGTTTCATCATTCCACAGCGAGTCACCTCGCCAAGTCTTGGGAAAATGAGATTGGCGAGATAGCCAATAAGAATAGCCAACGTAGTACGATGAATAGAAAGGTTTTTAAAGCCCATTGGTTGAAGTAGAATATTCCACCTGTATGCCCGCGCATAATAGGCAATCAACGAAATGAAGATCGAGAAAAATACCCACCAATAATTAACTTCCTTTGCCTTTTCCTCAAATACTTTCCAGTCTATCCCACTAAAAACCCAATACATCAATCCTACTGCCACACTTAGGGAGAGAATATATTTTAGTGTCGATAGTAGTTTTGCTTTCAAAATAGCGCTTAAGTGTTGAGCTTATTATTATCCCCTGGAAAAATGACTATTGGCTGATGCGCCTTACCCTCACTGATGTCTATCAAACAGTAGGATATGATGATAATGATATCTCCAATTTGCACTTTCCTTGCAGCTGGACCATTCATGCAAATTTCACCAGCACCTCGTTTTCCGGTGATCACATAGGTTTCTAATCGCTCTCCATTATTAATATTGACAATCTGAACCTTCTCGTTTTCGACAAGATTAGCAGCATCCATCAAATCTTCATCAATGGTTATAGAGCCAACATAATGAAGCTCCGCCTGCGTAATTTTCACACGATGAATTTTCGATTTTAATACTTCTATTAACATTTTTGGATTAATCTTAGCGCAAATATAGATTATCGATAAGTCTAATTCCTTCAACATAGCCAGCAAAACAAATGGCTACTTCCGGAATTTTATTTGTAGGTCTCAGCAAAGTCTCAGTGTCGATTACTTCCAAATACTCCACCTCTATACCTGCTTCATTATAAATTAATTCTTTCCCCTGCATTAGTGCATTTTCATACCCTACACTATCTCTAATTTGTTCTTCAATATGCTTAAGGACAACATATATTCTACTTGCTACTTTCAATCCGTTATTCGACAATCTTAAATTACGGCTTGACAAAGCAAGCCCGCTAGAAGCTCTCACGGTTGGCACACCATGAATCATCACTGGCATACTTAAATCGGTCACCATTTTCCTAATGAGTAGAAACTGCTGAAGATCCTTTAACCCAAAATAGGCATTTGTCGGTCTTGCCATATTCAGTAATTTGGCCACAACAACCCCTACACCAGCAAAATGGCCTGGTCTAAATTCCCCCTCCAGAACTTTATCTAGCGCTCCAAAATCAATTCTAACGAGAGGATTAACATACATATCTGTTGACAGTGGTGCAAATAAATAATGGCATCCTAAGCTATCCAAAACTTGAAAGTCCTCCTGAAACGTGCTAGGATATTTATCCAAATCATCTTGATTGTTAAATTGAAGTGGATTAACAAAAATGGTAACGATTGTTATGTCATTATAGGCCATGCTCTGTTGTACCAAAGCCGAATGGCCTATGTGCAACGCACCCATTGTAGGTACTAGGCCAATGGTTCTATTATGTGTCAATAAAGCTTTTGATAAGTCTATTAACTCTTGAGGCTTCCTTATAATTTTCATTGAAAAAAAGTAGAAAGGAGTGCAACTTATTGAATACGTTGATTATATGCTAAAAATATCGTACTTTTGAGGTCATTTTAGACTTCCCAAAACGATAAAGCTCAATTTTATGTCAAATTTAAGGATTCTGTACGTGGCGAGTGAAATAAATCCATTTCTCAAAACCACGGAGGTAGCAGACTTTGTGAGAAGACTCCCACAAGCAATGCAGGAGAGGGGTATGGAGATAAGAATTTTAGTACCTAGGTTCGGATTGATAAACGAAAGAAAAAATCGATTACACGAAGTTGTTCGACTTTCTGGTATAAATATATCTGTTGGGGATGAGGAGAAGCCGTTGATTATAAAAGTGGCCTCCATCCCGAATGCTAAGCTTCAAGTTTATTTTATTGACAATGAAGATTATTTTCATAGAAAATCAGTTTTCTACGATAAGCAGGATAATTTCTACGAAGACAATGACGAAAGAGCCATATTTTTCTGTAAAGGCGTTTTAGAGACTGTGAAAAAACTTGGTTGGTCCCCAGATATCATTCATTGCAATGACTGGATGACAAGTCTTATCCCTTTGTATGTCGGCACCACTTATAAAAATGATCCAATCTTTAAGGATTCAAAGACGGTTTTTAACATATATGATAATAAGTTTACTCATAAATTTGGGGACGATCTTTTTGACAAGGTCAAAATGATCGATATTGATGATAGCATGCTTCATCCATTAAAAACCGCTGATTATGATGGTTTTATCAAAATAGGTGCGGAATATGCTGATGCTGTTATATACGCAAATGAAGAGTCAACCGATAGTTTTAAAGCGCTAATTGAAGAGGTTGGTAATAAGGAGAAGATTGAAAAGATTGAAAAAGACGCAGACATTGAAGAATCATATTTTAACTTATACAACGAACTTGTTGGATAAAATGACTTATTTTAAGAAGTCGGGATTAGCACTATTGCTGATCCCGTTTTTTTTTGCTTGTGATGACCCAAGCGAACTAGGATTAGAAGTAGACAGTGAGAATACGAATGTCAAAGTTTCATTTATTGATCTCATTTTACCCGTATCTACGATATATATCGATAGTCTGAGAACCGAGGATCAAAACAATATTCTTTTTGGATCTTTTGAAGATTCGATCAGCGGTAAGGTTTCAGCTACAGGATATACCATGTATAACCAAGACTTAAATTCGACGAATGACTTACCTGATATTGCAGATATTTTTCATTCACTTTCGTTAGTATTAAGTGTTTCTGATTTCAAATCTGATGATATCGCCGTAAATCAATCTATTTCTATCCATTTAGCAAAAGACACGCTCTTTAAAGAAGGTATATATTTATCCAATCGATTTACGGAATATGATCCTGAGCCAATTGGTGAATTAACCTTTGATTTTAATCCAGCGACTGATACTGTCCTAACAATTCCGTTGGATTCTTTATTTGGGGAGTTTCTCTTTGACAGGTTAAAAAGAACAAACTTCGACAGTGCGTCACTTGACTCCTTATTGCTTTCTTTATACCATTTTGATCCTTTGGTCATTGTTCCTGGAGAAAATAATAGTAGCCTTTTTTCCTTGGATCTCAGAGAAGACACCACGGGAATTTACGTAAACTTTGATGATGAAAGTGGGGTTCTGTCAACCTACCGTTTTGATATGCTAGTGGGTAGGGGTACTGAAGCACATTACACCCATTTGAGCAGAGATATTGGCAATAGCAAGCTGAGTACACTAATGGAAGATTATGATGCAATAGACAATATCAGTAGATCTTACCTCAATCCCTTATCAGGTGTTTATCCGAAAATAGATCTAGCGCCTCTGACAACCTTCGTTTCGGAAAATACTGATATTATTATTAACAGATCAGATTTGACTTTGCCCTATTCTAATATTGATTTAGGATATATTGAACCTGTAGATTTTATTTACTTTTTCTTCATACAAGACAATGATAAAATAAATGCAACAGGAACACTAAGTGGCAATGCAATAGATAAAAGTCTCTTAACTGAGGGGTCATATTTATCTAGTTCCGAGCAAACTTTTATTACATTCACCAAGGATGAAGACAATCTATCTTATACTGGTAGTACAACTTTTTTCACTCAAATCTTCGTTGATAATGTGCTCAATGATACTGATTTTTTGACACAAGAAATGGTAGTAATGGCGCCTAGAACAATGGGACTGGGGCAAACTTCCTTTATCAACAGTGAAATTAAATTGAGAATTTACTACACATCACTCAAATAACCAATAAGTTTTATGTGCGGAATAGTTGCATACATAGGCCATAGACCGGCTCAAGAAATACTAATTAACGGTTTAAAAAGATTAGAATATCGCGGATATGACAGTTCAGGAATAGCATTACTCGAAGAAAACAATATCCAGACTTTCAAAAAAAAAGGAAAGGTTAAAGAACTCGAAACTGTTCTAAATCCAAGTCATGCAAGTACGATTGGCATTGGCCATACAAGATGGGCAACACACGGTGAACCAAATGACGTCAATGCACACCCTCACTATTCTCAGAGCAAAAAGCTTGCTATTATTCATAATGGTATAATAGAGAATTACGGAAGTTTAAAAGCAGATTTGATTAACAAAGGGTACACCTTTCAATCAGATACTGACACGGAAGTTTTTATCAATTTCATCGAGGACTTACAAAAAACAGAATCTTTAGCGCTTCAAGACGCAGTTCGCTTGGCTTTAACGAGAGTAATAGGCGCTTATGCTATTGTGATAATCTCTTCGGATAATCCAGACAGACTCATTGCTGCAAGAAAAGGTAGTCCAATGGTTCTCGGAATTGGTGAAGGAGAGTTTTTTATAGCTTCAGATGCCACTCCGATTATTGAATACACTAATCAAGTGGTGTATCTCGAAGACGAAGAAATTTCGGTAATTACTAGAGAAGGATTCGAAACGGTAGATCTCGACGATGTAACACAGTCTTCATCGATACATCAGCTTGACCTTCAATTAGACGCCATTGAAAAAAGTGGTTATGAGCATTTTATGCTCAAAGAAATCTTTGAACAGCCTACTTCTATTGCTGACTGCATGAGAGGCCGTTTAAGAGCACAAGAGGGACTACTTTCTTTAGGTGGAATAAGACAATATGCTAGCGAATTAATTAATGCTAAAAAAATCACGATTATTGCCTGCGGCACTTCTTGGCATGCTGGCTTAGTTGCTGAATATATATTTGAAGATCTCTGCAGAATACCTGTGGAAGTAGAATATGCCTCTGAGTTTAGGTACAGAAATCCAATCATTGAACCCGGAGATATAGTCTTCGCAATTTCTCAATCAGGAGAAACTGCAGACACGCTCGCTGCAATCGAATTAGCAAAATCGAAAAGTGCAATTGTTTTTGGCATTGTAAATACTGTTGGCTCATCAATTGCAAGAGCGACCAATGAAGGGGCTTATTTACATGCTGGACCAGAGATAGGCGTAGCATCAACCAAAGCTTTCACAGCACAAATTACTGTTCTTGCTATGATTGCTTTACGTATAGCCTCTACTAAAGGTACTATCTCTGATGAGAAATACCGTTCCCTTCTCTGGGAGTTAAACGGTATCCCGGAAAAAGTAAAAAAATGTCTGGAACACAACGAGAAAATTGAAGAGATAAGTGACCTATTCAAAGACGCTTCTAATTTCTTATACTTGGGTCGCGGATACAATTTTCCTGTGGCACTAGAGGGAGCTTTAAAACTGAAAGAAATTTCTTACATCCATGCAGAAGGATATCCCGCAGCAGAGATGAAGCATGGCCCGATAGCCCTTATTGATGAAAATATGCCTGTCGTTTTTATTGCTACCAGAGATAGTTCCTACGAAAAAATTATTTCTAATATTCAAGAAGTAAAATCTAGGAAAGGAAAAGTAATCGCAATAGTTACTGAAGGAGATGTAGTGATCAAAAACATGGCGGATTATGTTATCGAGGTTCCTGAAGCTTCTGAGCAATTAGCCCCTTTATTGTCCGTGATTCCACTACAATTATTGTCTTATCATATTGCAATCATGAGGGGTTGTAACGTAGATCAGCCTCGCAATCTTGCCAAATCAGTAACTGTAGAATAAATAGTGCACATAGATCGTAGTACTGGTTAAAAAGTTTGATTTTCCAATATCACGTTAAATGTTATGATTTAAAGGCTCTTAGGAGCCTTTTTTTGTTCAAGGTCTATTTTAAAAGTAATCTTGATGCTAATTTTTTTTAATTTCCTGCCAAAAAATTATCTGAATATGATCTGAATAAAGTTTGATCAAACGCTTGTAATATTCTAGATTATCTTCCATTTTAATGACCCTGCTTTGTAACCAAAACAAAACAATAAAATAATAAACGATTATTGTGACGCTATAAAATATGGTTGTCTCCGATACTCGAAATTAAAAACTGTCTCACCCCGTAACCTATGCAAGCATCGAGAAATTCTCTCGACGATAAGGATAGATATTGAAGGATGTTCGTAGAGGCCATCAAAACTGAAGTGATGATCGCCTCCACAAAGTTTTTCTTTCATTGTCTTAATTAAACAGGTATTATGAAGCCAGTCACCGCACTTTAAGAAATATCCTATCAAGAGAGGTATCATAGAGCGATCTGTAGGGACGCTGATATTATAATAGACCTATTTAAATATTGAGACCAATCCGCTTAAAATCATGCTGATACCTATTGAGAGGGTAATGAAGCCCATCATTTTAGAAAGGGCAGCCATGCCTCCTTTACCTAAAAATTTATTAAGACGGTTAGAAAAAATCAAAATAAGGCATGTTACAGCAGCTACCAGCAGCACTGCCAATAAAACACCAATAATACCAATTAACCCAGTATTTCTTGCTCCCCCGTACATACTGATCATCAATGCAATAGATCCTGGTCCTGAAAGCAATGGCATGGCCATTGGAGTAAAGGTGATATCTTCCTTATGCAACCCCTCCTCTTGTACCTCTTTTGCAATGGGCTTTCCCTTGTAAGCCTCTTTTCCCAACAGGCTCATCGCAGAAATACAGATCATCAGGCCTCCAGCTATTCGGATGTGTTCTAACTGGATTCCAAAGAATCCTAATATGATATTTCCTGCAAAAAAGAATACCAACAATATGGCAATGACGTAGATAGAGATCTTTATGGATTGTGTCCTTATCTCTATTAAGGAGGCTCCCTCCGTCAGCATGATAAAAACGGGGATTGCCCCGAGTGGATTAACTATTGAGAATAGCGCGCTAAACGTTGCGAGGAATATTTCCATCTTTATTGTAAGGTCTCGAAAAATAAAATTGAAGTTTGATTCATGCTCTGTGGTTTTATATCCTCCAAGTCCGCTTGTAAGATTGATCTAAAGTTATTGCCCTAGTGGACACTTGATAATTAAATGAGAATGTTCTGATGGATGATGACCTAATAAGTATAGCACCTATTATGCTTGTATGGTCATTATACTTATATAGTTACGCCTGTAATTTTCCCTCTGATTTCTAAATGTATAAACGAATGAGCCTCTGATATTGCTCCATTTTTACTCCGAAATGAATGGCCTTGGCTGAATTCGAACCAAAATTTAAAGGAACAGGACTATTTTTCATGCTATGTTTTTTCTTTAGAAGTAGAAAAGTGATTAAGTCACATCTTGTCAGCTTTCCTCATAATAGACTCATGAAAAATCTGATTATAGAAATACGACTATTTGGTCCTTCAAAAGTTTGGGTTGTAACCCAAAATAGCTGTCGTTAAATCATATTAGACTTTTTATTACAGGTAAAATGATCCGCTCATGCTTAATTTTGATCATCTACAAAATTTCACGATTTTAATTTTTGTGCCATCCAAAACCAGGAGAATCTGAAGGATATAAGACGCCATCTTTACATGTTACCATTGTAGAAAAGGGGTCATCTATGAGGTCAAAGTGTCCATCAAGATCTGCATATAAGATATTCGGTCTCGCAAGTGCAAAGTGTAATCCTGCCGCTATGCCCATGGCCGATTCGTCCATACAACCAACCATGGTCTCAACATTGCCGGCTAAAGCCACAGCATTGATTCGCATAGCTTCCGAAATACCTCCAACTTTCATAAGCTTTATATTGATCATATCAGTAAAACCTCCGGACGTAAGGTGGAAAACATCTTTCAGCGTCATCAGGCTTTCATCTGCCATTACAGGCACAGAGATTTTATTCGTCACTTGCTTCAGTAAATCATCTTCACTTTTGCACGTCGGCTGTTCCAGCAGTTCTACAACTGATGCCTTAGTTTTTTCTATGAACTGCACTGATTGATTCACATCATATCCTTGATTAGCATCAAAACGTATTTCGATTGTTTCCCCTACCATCTCTCTTATTTTTATTACTCTTTCAATATCCACTTCCACATTTTGTCCCCCCTTTATTTTCAGAATAAAAAAGCCCTGAGAAAGGAATTTCTTTGCCATCTCCAAAGTTTCTTTTACCGGTAGGATTCCTATGGTAATACTGGTAGGTATAGATTTTCGGTAACCTCCGAGTAACCTGTATACTGGTTCTTTAGTCTTTTTCCCAATGATGTCGTAAAGCGCCATATCCACCATAGCAAGTACTGAAGGTTGATGTTTAAGCTCCCTTCTCAATTCTTCCTGAATAAGTGAATAAGTGAAAGGGTCTTTCCCTTTTAAATAAGGTTCTACAACTGTTTGAAATGCCTTGATCACTGTCTCTCCACTCTCTCCTGTGACTTCCATATCAGGAGCTGCACAACCCCACCCTGTAAAGGAGTTGTTAGTATTTATCTTTATAAAGACATTGACAGAGACATCAATTTCTTCATAGGCAATGATGTATGGCTCCTGAAGTTTCAATTCCTCAACCCAACATTCTAAGCTTACTATCTTCATTTTAAATCTTTTGGTAATATTCTCCAACTTATCCTTATCGAACATCCAAAATTATCGATTGAAAGTCGGACTAGTGTTTAGTGACAATGATCACATGAGTTGTTGATTACTGGTCTTTGAATTAAAAAGCCATTACCCTAATCTTACGTAAAAGCCATTCGATTCTTGTCTTCAGTCTTCTTTTTGTAGTTGCCTCAGGATTAACTCCACCAGCTTATCTGGTCCATCTTGTAATACATCGGTACAGAGAAGTCCTGTCTCTTTTGCGAGTTTTATGCATTCGCCATCGATTTCCTCTTTCTCCATATCCTCATGGTTGAGCGTTATGGCAAGCACTTTTTTACCTGAAATCATTTCTATAGCAGCTATTTGCTCTTTGATGGGTTGAATAGGATAGCCTGGGAATCCATCATATTCTTTTCTCCGTGGTGCATGCTGTAAAATCACAAAGTCTGGTCTTCCTGCTGCCAATATCTCAAAACCTCCGGGGTAGGCTGGGTTCATCAAACTCCCTTGTCCTTCTATGACAATAGCATCCGGGCTTTCATTTTTCCAAGCTTCATACACCGCATATTCTATTTCACCAGATACAAAATCATTGATAAGCGAATCCATAACCAAAGAGTATTTGGCTCCTTGCATCCAGCCTGTCTGACCAGTTCCAATCATTTGCGCTTTCTTTCCTGCTTTTCTTAATCCATGTACAATTATCCATGCAGTAGTTCTTTTACCTACAGCAGAGTCAGTGCCCAATACAGCCAATTTGAGACAGTCGACCTCCTCGATATTTCCTGTAAAAAAGTGGAGCTCTTCTCGTTCAGGTGTTCGGCGAATGTCCCTTAATTTACAGCCATTGGATTTAGCAAGACTAACGAGCTTTTGATCTTTGTATAAAAAATCATGAAGTCCAGAATCTACATTTAACTTATTTTCTACCGCTTCATGAATAACTCGTCTGGCACTATCCGGCAACCTCCCACCATCTGGAGCAAGGCCTATAACGAAGTATTGCAGGCCATGTATTTTCTTCAAGGCCTCATTAAGGTTAGAGAAAATAGGGATACCATTCTTTTTTCCATCTAGTACTTCTCCGGCATCTTGACCGGCATAGGTGGAGTCGATCAATGCTAGCACATGATATCGTTCCGTAAACCTAATCAACCCATGGGCTGTTTTTCCAACTGGCGTATTAAAGGCGCCTTCGCAATAAACGATGGCGTTTCCATCTATTACTTTTTTCATTTTCTGCTTGTTAAGACCGCTACATAGCGATCAGGTTCTAATTCTTTTTCATCATTCATTTTTAATAAAGCCACCAGTCCTGCCACTGAAGCTGGTAGCACATGTAAGCCTTCTTTTTCCTTGAGGAGACGTGAGACTTTGAGCATTTTTTCGTCGCTGATATTGTAGGCATTGCCTTTTGAATGTTTAATAGCATATAAGGCCTCCTCTCCATCGAAACTGTGCCAATTGATCAGTGGCTCGTTGATTTCAGTCTCTTTGATCTTACCCGGAATTAAATCCTCACAGCTCTCAAGTCCTCTTCTGAAGGAATTTACGATAGGATTTTTACGGGTAGAGGAGGCAGCCAACATCATAGGAATTCTGGAAGTCTTTCCCCTTTTGTAGAGGCTCACAAACCCACGGTAGATACCTGCGAGCAGCGTTCCATTAGAAACTGGTATGGCGATGATCTTGGGTGCATCACGCAATTGATCGTAGATTTCGTTGGCAATTTCAGCGTAAGCCCGGATCTGTAAAGCAGTATTGGCTCCTCCTGGGTTTGCATCGTACCATTCATATGCAGACGCCAGATCGCTTGACGCTTTTACAGTGTCTTCATAAGATCCATGAATTCTGAGTATTTCAGCACCTGCCTGTTCCATTTCATCAATTCGCTTAGTGTGATAGTTATTTGGAATATGAATGATACATTTAATACCTGCCAAGTAAGATGCAAGTGCAATGGACGCTCCGTAATTGCCACAAGTAGCCACAGCGATGGTATTGTATCCTCTTCGAAGTGCATCCAAACATTGTGCGAAAGCGATTCTATCCTTTTGGGTTCCCGTTGGGTTCCCTCCTTCAAATTTTAAGAATAACTGCCTCATACCTGCCTCTCTCTCTATGTTTCGGGCTCTTGATAGCGAAGTATCACCAACTTCTATATTGATGATATCCTCAAATGATTCGATTCGATCGACGAGTGAGAGCGAGGTATCCTTAACCATTTCACTAAGCTTTTTTGACTCAGGCGAAATGGTATTTTTAATATTGGGCACTTCCTGTGTGAGGTTTGGATTATTTGATTTCATCCCTGATTTGTTCGAGAAATTTGTGTTTAGTGTTTAACTCTTAAAATGCCTTTTTAACGCATACTCAAACATTAATCTACTTGAGTGTTTACCCTTTTTATGACTTGACTTATTTGACTTTTAGGGCTAAATATTGGGCTAATAACAGCTCTACTTATAAGCGAAAAGTCAATGAGCTTTTGTCTCTCTGCCGTTTCTCCACCAAGTATTTCTACGTAGTGCTAGCGTACTCTGGGTATTACATTAGTCCGTCGTTTACTGACCATATAGCGAAACCTATGAGCAGAGCTGGGTTTAAGTCAATAATTATAGGAGCGAGGATATTTTTCATACTGTGTATTTTTAATTAGAAGCAGAAAAGCGATTAAGTCACATTTTATCAGCTTCCCTCGAAGCAGGCCGATGAAAGGCTTTTTTTAATTAATATGTGACCATTGTGAAAATTTGCGTCATAATTCGCACAGAAGTACTGAAAGCATATTAAGCGCGCGATATCGGATACTAATATCATCTATAAAGAAAAATGAGTACTAACATAGAATCAGAAATAATTAAGTTAGAAGCCCACAATATTGCAGTCGGTCATCTTGAAGATGATCTCAAAGAAGTTACCCAGCTCATTAAAGATAAACGCAATGAAGAAGACGGGATTACGCAAGGACAGATTGATGCCGATGCATTATCTCACAATACAGAGGATCAGGACAATATATTGGCAATGCAGCAAAAAGTAATTTCCATAAAGGCTCAACTTACTCTGATAAATAAGTTTAAAGATGTTAGACCCTCTTCTATTGTTGATCCAGGGTCGTTGGTATTTGTTCAGGATCAAGCATTCTATGTATCAACAAGTGTAGAAAGTTTTCACCATAAAGGCCATAAAATAACATGCATTTCTGTTGAGACACCAATGTACAAAGGAATGAAAGGATTGAAAGCAGGAGATAATTATGTGTGTAATGGGAAAAATTACACCATCCAAAATATCGCGTAATTGATTCTTTTCCGCAGTTCCAGCCTTTTAGTAAAGCAAATTAGAAATAAGTTATCCCCGATTTAATCTCTTTTGAAGAGATTAAATCTCCTAATAAATTAAACACGGAATTATCGTCGATAGCCCCATCTACCTCGCCACAATCTTGCTAATCAGTTAGTATACTAATACGCTAAATCACAGATCATTTTATATCCAATACACTTAAAGCTTGGACAGTTCAATAAACAATTCCTTTTGTTTATCCGAGAGGTTAGTTGGAGTTTTGACGGTGTAGCTAACATATAAATCGCCATACAATCCTTCCTTTTTGTAAACAGGAAAACCTTTTCCTTTCAATTTGACCTGAGTACCATTTTGTGTTTCCGGCTTCACTTGTAGCTTTACTTTACCATCAAGCGTATCTATAGTGAGTTCTCCACCAAGTATGGCTGAATATAAATCCAGTGTCACTTTAGCATGTAAGTCCTTGCCTAATCGCCTAAAGTCAGGGTGAGTGCCTACCATAAAAGTAATGAACAAATCGCCATTTGAACCACCATTATGTCCAGCTCCACCATGCTTTGCTATTTTGATAATTTGTTCATTTTCAATGCCTGCCGGTATGGTAATCCTGATGCTCTTGCCGTTGATGTTGAGTGTTTGCTTATGTGTTTTAAAAGCATCCAAAAGTGACACATGTAAAGTAGTCTGCAAATCTTCGCCTCTGAATTTTCCTTGCCGTCCATTACCTCCAAACATAGATTCAAAGAAATCAGAAAAATCGCCACCACCCTGCGGGCCTCTTGAAGTTCTTTGATAGGATGATTGAGCTCGATTTGCCTTATCAACATGTTCCCAGTCCTTCCCATATTGGTCGTATTTCTTCCGCTTCATCGGATCACTCAATACATTATTGGCCTCATTTATTCTCTGAAAATTGAGATTTGCTGCGGAATCATTGGGGCTTAAATCGGGATGAAACTTTCTTGCTAATTTTCGGTAAGCCTTTTTTATATCATCCTTTGTGGCATTGGGTCCAATCTCTAGTGTTTTATAATAATCTATGAAGCTCATTTTATGGATTGATTTTTATTTATTGCCCCCTTCGAGTACTGTAATTCTACTGATTCAATACCCACTCCTTTCTTGTAGTGTATCAAGATACAAAATGACATAATTTAATTTTCTATTGTTGCAGCCATCACACATTTTGTAA
This sequence comes from Cyclobacteriaceae bacterium, assembly GCA_047635055.1. GTDB lineage: Bacteria > Bacteroidota > Bacteroidia > Cytophagales > Cyclobacteriaceae > JAVJRN01. The sequence continues at coordinate 35,073 of JBLIIJ010000028.1, forward strand.
AATGATTGTACTAGTGGCTTTCCATTGATTGGATAAAACACCTGTTTTTTCCTCAATCTACGCCAATAAATACATTAATAACGTTATTAAAAGACCTTGCCATAGCTGGATGAGTTTCTTCTAAGTCCATGACTTCCTCTCCTGTCCCCGTACATTACTCGTGTTCTTCAGCTCGTCTTTGGCAAGCATTTTATAGCAAAATTACCTATTTCGCTCCATGTCGGGATGGTGCTTTGATAATGCTTTGCTTCATTAAACGTGCTTTGCATATTGGTTCAAATCGTCTTTCTACCTCCTTAAGTGTTTTTTCCTCCTAACTTCAAGTAATATACTCAGCGCTTAAAATGCTATTTATAATTTCATGATCAATGATCAATGAATATTTTGTATTCGCTGGGCCCTGAGAATAAGAATAACTTTCAGTATTAGTGATCTTATTTTATTTCATAGTAAATCGTGTTTAGACCTACGCTCCTTTCTGGAATCGAATAAGTGAAGCTTGTTAAGACTATCGGCCGATGCATACCGGACATCTTGAACGGAATAGAAAGTACCAGAGCATGTATCCTCCATAATAATCCTGATGAAGAAGGATATGCTTACGCTATAAACTCCATTACTTTTTTCTAAACTTCGATAAAAGGTAATTGAATCCTCCCCTTATGCCCTCCACCACATTTTTCGTTTCTCCGTCAAAAGCTGCTATTTTCTGTTCAGCGGTTTGCTCAAAGTGATTCCATCTTTCTGCAGAGCTTTCCCTTATTTCGTTCAACGAGTGCTTAAGGCTCTCCTTAATTCTTGTAAGAGACTCGATTTGATATCCAAATTTTTCTCTAGCCTGGTCTTTCAAATGTTGGCTATCACTTTTTATTTGGACTATTTTGACTTCTAACTCATCGATCATATCGACTATCCTCGCTTCGTACTTATTCTTTTCGGCAATCATGGAAGGAGTAACGACAATCTTTGATTTCTTTTCTTTGATCTCTGTCCCTTTTTTAGCCTGGCTAAATTTCCTAGTTGTCACCTTCATTTGAGCTTTCACCTCTTTTCCCTTGGTTTCTTTCTTATCAGTTGCCATGTCCTTTTTTATATTTAGACGAGTACCTAAGAGATGGTCACAAAAGAAAAGGTGGCGGAGCAAAAGGGTTCTCCTCCATCAATCAGAGCTATCCCAAAAGCAAACCAATCTTTGGTTAGCCGAGCATTTGAGACTTCATAAGGTGGCAGTGACCAATCTTCTTTGTCTTGTTTCTCGCTATTAGAGAGTTAAACTTAATACTCCTCATATAACGATTATATCTGTTGACATATCCAGTTTTAACGTTCTTTACAATTTTCCTCTTAAAAAAGGAAACCAACTGCAATGATGATCATTTGGACTAATCCTATTTGGTGAAGAATTTTATACCCCAAATAACTTAGTAATAAATATTTTCTTTTATGCTATGTTATCCTCCCCCGTTTAACCTTTTGATCGATGACCATTATTAATAATAGCCTTTGAGTCAATTTAGGAATTGATATTTGACAATGGCCAGATGATAGGCGGTTATGGATTGATCTGCTTAAAAAAAAACTATTCTAAGCACATCTAAGTCTGTAATGCTCCCATTACTCACTCCTGCTTGGAGACACTCTAACTACAAGACCGCCAATTCAAAAATTCCCAATGAATAGTATCCTTTTCAAAGTTGAGCGACTTTAGAAAAAATGCGGTGTTATCAATATCTTCTGCAGACGCTTCAAAATTTTTCTCTTTAAAATCATTTACGGCATTTCCGAAGGAGAAATCTGGCTCGGCAAACTGATGCGCCATAAAATTATCTATTTCCTCTTAGAATTTTTTCTTTTCATTTTCGCAACCAAATGCTAGGAAGAGGGCCAGGGCCAGCATAGGGAGAATAATGCTAGTATTCATTTTTTTATATCTGACGTCTGAGCCTTAGAAGATCACATTTTTTTTAGAATATTTTTTTTTTCTCAGACCGATCATACGCGTTCTTATTTAAAAAAATAGGGATTCCGAAGAACCCCCACCTAATCACTAACTCACCACAGAGAAACTTTGGCGTGTTTATTTTATGACTGATAACTAATTTAATAGCCTCCCATTCCTCCCATATCTGAGAAGTTTGTAGCCTTTTCCTTCTCTGGCAAATCTGTTACCACGCATTCTGTTGTAAGTAACAGCGCTGCAATAGAAGCTGCATTTTGTAAGGCTAGACGCACAACCTTCGTAGGGTCAATGATACCAGACTCAATCATCTTGACATACTTATTGTCTTTGGCATCATATCCATAATCGTCCTTACCATCTCTCACTTTTTGAATTACGATAGAGCTCTCCAAACCGGAATTTTCGACGATACAACGTAGTGGCGACTCTAGTGCCATTCGGATAATGTTGATTCCCGTTTTTTGGTCTTCATTTTCCCCGACAAGTTTTTCCAAAGCTGCAATAGATCGGATATATGCAACTCCACCGCCAGCGACAGTACCTTCCTCCACAGCTGCCCGCGTAGCATGAAGAGCATCGTCTACCAAATCTTTCTTCTCTTTCATTTCGATCTCCGTAGCTGCACCTATTTTCAGGATAGCCACACCACCAGAAAGCTTGGCCAGCCTTTCTTGAAGTTTTTCCTTATCGTAATCAGAGGTTGTACTTTCAACTTGTGCTTTGATCTGATTGATTCGGCTAAGAATATCGTCTTTTTCGCCTGCGCCATTTACAAGTGTAGTAGTATCCTTGTTAAGAATTACCTTTTCGACTTTGCCCAAATGATCCAGTGTAGTGCTTTCTAGCTTATAACCCTGATCTTCAGAAATCATAAGTCCTCCTGTTACAACAGCAATATCTTCCAGCATTTCCTTTCTACGGTCACCAAAACCAGGCGCTTTTACCGCTGCTATTTTCAGAGATCCTCTCATTTTGTTAACAACCAAAGTTGCCAATGCTTCTCCTTCAATATCTTCGGCAATGATCAATAGGGGCTTTCCAGTCTCCAATACTTTTTCCAAAATTGGTAAAAGATCTTTCATCGAAGAAATTTTCTTTTCACAAATAAGTAAATAAGCATCTTCGAGAATGGTCTCCATTCTTGAGCTATCAGTGACGAAATAGGGAGATAGATATCCACGATCGAATTGCATCCCTTCTACTATAGTAACCTCTGTTTCTGTGCCTTTGGCCTCTTCTACAGTAATCACGCCATCACGACCTACTTTATCCATCGCATCTGCGATCATGGCACCAATGATATGGTTATGATTGGCAGAAACGGTCGCTACCTGCTCTATTTCCTTTGAACTTGAAATAGCCTTCGATTGCTTTTTCAAACTCTCCACAACACTAGTGACCGCCAGATCAATGCCTCTCTTAAGGTCCATTGGATTAGCACCAGCAGTTACGTTTTTTAGTCCGTGTTTAAAAATGGCTTGTGCAAGTACCGTTGCAGTAGTCGTTCCATCACCTGCGTCATCAGCAGTCTTAGAAGCAACCTCTTTTAGAAGTTGGGCACCTATATTTTCGATCTTATCTTCTAACTCAATTTCTTTAGCAACAGACACACCATCTTTGGTTACCGAAGGTGCACCAAATGACTTTTGAATCAAAACATTCCTCCCTCTGGGTCCGAGGGTTACTTTTACTGCATTAGCGAGTTTGTCAACTCCCTTTTTCATCTTATCACGTGCCGCGATATCGAATAATATTTGTTTAGCCATTTTATTTTTTTATTAACAATTTATACCACTACAGTTTTCACTTCTTCTTCAGACAGCACGCCATATATGTCAGTTTCCTTCATGATCATGTATTTCTTTCCATCTATTTGAATCTCACTTCCTGAATATTTTCCAAACAGCACTTTATCTCCTTTTTTTACGGTCATTTTTTGCTTCTTTGTCCCGTCACCAATAGCGATTACTATTCCTTCTTGTGACTTTTCTTTGGCCGTATCTGGAATAATTATTCCCGATTTTGTCTTTGTTTCTGCTTCTAACGCTTCTATCAGAACACGGTCTCCCAGTGGTTTTATTGTCATCATGTTTTAGTTTATATGCTCTTTCGACGTAAAAGATAGTCTCGGTCACTTTTAATTCTGAGATTATATAAACGATAGGTTTCAGCTTAAAAAATCGTTGCTGTGAAGCGGAAATAAACAACGGATCACAAGCATCCCCTCACCGATCAACTAAATTGTATGAACCCGTAAAAGAACATGACAGGAATCGTTTAAAAGACAATATTTACCGGCGATCTTATAGATGGAAATGATTGCCTCTGCATATGCTATTATCTCAGTGTATATGAATAACCGTGATCGGATGTTGGACGTCTCCTAAAAATAGCGTGAAAACTTTCCGTTTGAATCAAACCAGCAGACAACAAAAAATCAACTAAACCACCTTCATTTTCCTTTATTAATTCTTGTTCACTTTATGGGAATCGTGATGAACATAGGGAATATTTTGCATCCGATAGTTGATTAGAAATGCCACCCGAAAATAACCCGACCAATTACCTAGGCCATCGATATTTCCCTAGTTTCTATTGTATGATCCGCTGCTGTTATAGGAAGTGATACTTGAAGACTCTCTCGTTGTAGGTAGCATATATAAGCGCTCCTGATGTCCTTTGTAGCAAAGCGATTTATATAAGTATAATTAGCGTCTGGCTATAGCGTAAGAGTCTGGTTCAGAATGTTCAAGATTGAGACTTGCGAAAAAAAAATGGAGCCGTCGTGGAACAGCCGTCGTGGAACAGCCGTCATGGAACAGCCGTCGTGGAGAAGCTGCCAGGGAATAGATTCCTTATGAAAACCGGACCGCCGAAGCGGAGTATTTTTTCGACGAGCGTAACGAAGAGGTCGTATAT
>JBLIIJ010000029.1:0-39796 GCA_047635055.1 Cyclobacteriaceae bacterium
GGATATAAGGGATGAATTTAAATTTAAGAGCGAAATGACGGAAATTGTAATCGAGGAGCTGTTGAAAGAAAAAATATTGGTAGGTAAATCAAGTTTTGACAAGTGAGATTACTTTCTGCGCTGGGTCGTCAATTAAATATTTATTTAGGATTTTGGGGCCTGATACGCGTTATTAGTCTATTTCTAAAAAGAATAAAACAGCCCTACATTATTGTTTATATTCATATATAATTCTTTGGGTGGAATTGATCAATATGCAAAGGTGGGCGCACGAAACCAAACAAAGAATAGCGATCCTCTTTGAAAGTCGCGATACTGCTGGAAAAGGCGATGCGATTATGCGATTATGCGTTTTGTAAGGTTCATTAATCCTAGAGGCTACAGAATAGTTGCCCTAAACTAACCCATTGAAAAAATGAACGATAAGTGCGGTAGACATTCAGGTACAACAAAAGTGGAATGATTACACCAATTACAAAAACCAAATTTTGAGAAAACGGGTTGGGGTGGTTGTCCATGGTTAGTGAATAACAGTAATGATAAAGAGATATATTATGGATAATCTCTACTATCCTGAATAACGAAGCACTGGCGAAAGGTTAAAATCCGACAGCATAATAATATCAATAAACTAACACGCAAGCATCTTCTGTGTGCCAAACAACACTTTTTGATTAATGAAAAATGTCTTGATGACATGGTTACTTGTCGTGTGTTGTAGCGCCCCCGAAGGCTGCATGCGTCCGTGGAATTCATATCAATAAGATGATCATCATTTTAAGATTCTAATGGTGATGGGATAAGTCAATAACGTGAACCTTAGAGGTGATCTTGAAAATGAAGTGGTTCTTGCTGCTCGAAATGTAGAATCAAAATCCTTGGATGGCATGGCGATATTTCCTCCCGAACTGGGGAAACCATTCGTAGACATTGAAAGGGTAAAGTCGCAATTGCTTGATAAAGGTTTCGATTGGATACTTACTGTGGCATTGATCGACATCAAAGCAGAAAGATACTTTGGTCTTGACTGAGCGAACGAGCCATTTGTTTACTATGATCGCTTTTGAAACTATTACTACAGGACATATGAGCTGGTGTATAAGCAGGGTTATTTTTCGGAATATTGGAAGTACTTCATCGAAACCAATTTTCATGAACTTAAAGAAGGTATTCTCGTCCTGTCCGGAAGATCACTTACAAGCCTATCTAACAAGGAGTTAACCAAATGCTACACCAAAATTTTTACACAAGCCAAAAAGGAGGTTGGCAGGATAAACTAAAAGAAAGCTTTGGAGATGAATTTTGCGGAATTTTTCAAATATATCCAGTAATCTCTTTTCCAATTTGACGTTGTGCGATTGGTTGAAATTAAGAATAAACTGTTTAACCAGTTTTTTCTAAGAGCCGGCCCAATAGGAATCCAAAAAGGATCATTTCAAGAACCAGAATTAATTTTGGGAGGAGACCTGTGAACTCAAACACTACATTTTTCAAAAATCTTGTTAAAATCTTCTTTCATTGAATTCGTGCATTATTTGTGCTTGCTCCTAAGTAATATTTTTTCATTATTTGGAAAAGGTTCTTCAATACCAACGTGTGGCTCATCTACTCCTTTGTATCATTCATTTATATAATGTTATCAGCATCAGGGAACTCCACTATTGATGTTATCCATTAGCAGACTTTATACTCCCCCCAATGTGTTTTATCTTTTTCGTGTACGTCTGAAAATGCCGATGAATTATAGCTGCGCACATCGTTCATGTCTTTTAGCCAGTACTCAGAGGAATAAACAGTGATAATGGTTTTATTGTAATCATTAACAGTCTGAAAATCCCAGATAATTCCCTCTGTTTCAGGAAATTTGGTGTTATCAATTTGTTCTTTAAACAGCCGATTCAAAATAGTTTGATCATTCATTCCATTGGCTAAAAGCCTCGTCAAAAATGATTTGGTAACACTTTTTAGTGACTCTGGGTGCTTGCATTCCACATCGAGAATACATTTAATTGCATCAGTATTGGGAAAGCTATCAGGGAAAGCCCACTTCAAAAGCACCGCACAATTATATAATTCGCGATGCAGGTTGATATCCGGGTATTCCTCCCAGATTTTCTGATGCATCATTTGTTGGGCCACATTATGGATTTGTCCCACTGTCAATCGATCCTCAAACTTGTACTTTAAGACAAACTCAGCAGCCACATCGGCCTCCATCTGCTGAAGCAGCAATATCGTATAATCTTTGAGTTGACGCGGGTCGATTTCGTCCCAATCATCAAAGTCAACCAATTCGAGAATTGCGCTGAAATCTTCGTCTTTCCAACCATTTGGAAGCTCTTGGATTGTTATAGATTTGAGAACATTCACTTTATAAACTAAACTCATACTACTATTAGACTACTAAGCCGCTGTAAAGTCACATATTTGGGTAATCTCGTATGCTATCGATTGTGACTAATTGAACTTTTAAAGTCTAATAATGACCAATGATCAAGACAAGCAAAAAAAGCCGCATTGATTTAACTCTGTTCGGTCGCTGCAACATAGCAGTAAAAAGATATATTAGAGCAGCTCGGACAACACTTTATAGCCATCAAATCTAAGTTTTCATATAAAAAGGAATCAAATCCTTGTCGCTTAAGGTTTTGGAGTATATTCATTCAGCGTGTGATGATATGAATTTCAAAGGCAAATGGATAAGTAGCTCTTTTTAACAAGTAAAACAACGCTATTCTGTAAATGCGAAATGGTAATTTTCAACAATAACGTAAATCTGGTGTTTTCTCTTTGTAATGATGAAAAGGGGAAATTTTGCGATTTCAATGAACAAAAAATTTCTAAAGAAGATAATTTTGTAGATTTTTGGGGCGGGGAGCAGAACAGATAAAAGGAAAAATTGAAGTCAGCGAAATACATAGGTTTTGATTTATTGTACGAATCGTTCATATGATTATGCGGCTTTAGCAATGACTATTATAACACGAATGGGTGTGTTTATAAACCGGGCCATTTTTTAGAAAATCACAGAATTTTTACTCAAAGCAAGTGTTATTCACTCTGAGAACAGCGTCTTGTTTGATATGGAAGATCCAGTGTTTTTAAATTTGAATTGTTGGAGAGGTAAGCGCTTATATAGGTAAAGAGATTATTTAACAAATTGTCGATTAAGGGTACAATCGTAAAGTAATTATGTCAAATATGAATGAAATTCGACCATGGGAGCATTTAGAGAATCTTATCGACGCAGATGCTGCTGAAGAAATAAAAACACATCTTGACTCACTCCAATCGGAAGACATAGCAAGTGCTGTCAGCCATATTGGAAAAGAGGCTAGGTTCAAGCTTTTGACACTCCTCAACCCTGAAGATGCAGCCGAGGTAGTGGAAGATATTCCATGGGTGCAAGCCGTCAAAATGCTGGAAAATCTTACAGCAAAAGACGCAGCGGCCATTATCAATGAAATGCGAAGTGATGACCAGGTGGATTTTCTAACAGACATGAGTGCTGAAGGAGCGGAAGCCATCATGGTTGAGTTGGAAGATGAGCAAGTAGAAAATATCCGAAAGTTGATCAAATTTGCGCCAAATTCTGCCGGTGGACTAATGATCACGGAATTTTTGGCTTTTGATGAGTCCAAAACCGTAGGGGATGTGTCGGGAGACCTCAGAGATGGCTCGGAAAAATTCAAAAACTACAATCTCCAATACCTATATGTAACGTCTGAAGACAAGTTTGTCGGGGTGCTTCAAATGCGAGACCTTTTATTGTCAAAATCGAATACTCTTTTGTCCGAAATTGTGTTGCGGGATGCACTAACCATTAAGGATAGTGCCTCTATGGACGAGCTGGTTAGTTTTTTTGATACGCATGATTTTTATGGCGTTCCTGTACTAAGTGATGCAATGGAATTGATAGGAGTGGTGTTGAGGAAAGAAATCCGATTGGTGGAAGCAGATTTGACCAATATAGAACATTTGGAAACCCAAGGTATCGTAGGTGGAGAAGAGTTGAGAACCATGCCTGTTTTTCTAAGATCAAGGCGCAGGTTATCATGGTTGAGTGTCAATATCTTATTGAATATCATGGCGGCCAGCATCATTGCCTTTTATCAGGATGTGCTCACTGAAGTGATAGCCCTTGCAGTTTTTCTGCCAATCATTTCAGATATGAGTGGCTGTTCTGGCAATCAGGCTGTAGCGGTGAGTTTACGCGAGCTTTCTCTGGGTGTGATAAAGCCATTTGAAATGTTGCGCGTCTGGATACAGGAGGTTTCTGTTGGCGTGATCAATGGCTTAGTTCTCGGAGCGCTTATTGGTGCTGCCGCTTGGATGTGGCAGGGAAACATCTATCTAGGCTTGGTGGTGGGCGGTGCGCTGGCCATCAACACGGTTGTCGCTGTTTCACTTGGAGGTACGATTCCTCTGTTTCTGAAACGTATGAAAGTGGATCCTGCGCTGGCGTCTGGTCCAATTTTAACCACAGTTACTGATATGTTTGGCTTCTTCCTCGCATTGACATTTGCAGGGATGATGTTGGAAAATCTGTGATAAGTATATTCCAACATTTAGTGTTGTAGCACATCAGATAATAATCGTTGAATTTAAAGCTGGCATATTCTTTTCGTTGATAGAATCGAGGAGACTAATTTTGGTTGTTGCGCATTTTTCAAATTTCTGCTTCGGCAAGCTTGGCTAGAGGATCGTTGGCTTTAAAAGCTACTTTCTTTGTTTTTTAAGTGGTATTTGTTGCCATATCAATATTGCTTCTGTTCTGACCATTGTTGGTGTCGGTCTCTTTGCCACATGGTCTATGGTAAGCAACATCACAGTGCACGTGATCCTATTTTTTTCTATCCTTTCAAAATTGGCACCAAAGTAAAAGTAGTAGATGGAGACAATTCTGCTGAAGGAATCGTCACGAGTTTATCTCTTTTTTCTATCATCATACAAAGGGAAGATGGATAGGATATTTATTATCCAAATAATCTGGCTATCCAAAAGTTCAATGTCCATTTGAAAGAAGATGGCACAGCTAATAAGTCTATATAAGGCACAGCTGGAAAAGTAACACCTTAACAAAAGCAACTATTAGCTAAAGTCCAATAAGGAGACGATACATTTCACTAACTCTGATGTTTTTCAAGGTATTTATTTATGAAATTATCTCATGAAGTCTAGGTAATATTTAAAAAAAATTCATCCTGATTATGTTAAGAAATTCTTCTCATATGAATAGCCAAATTGCTGTGTTATCAGACTAGTCAGTAAGGTAATATGATTGAATGTGCTGTGAATTTACTTAGTAAAGTGACTTTTGTCTTTCTTGAAGTCTGCTACGTATAGAAAAGTACAAGCACGAAAGTCGAAATATTTTCAAAAATACGCGTTTAAACAAACCAAAAAAGGAATGTAAAACATTCCTTTTTCATTAGTAAATGGTGTCAAGGACGGTGTAAAAGGAGCGCTTTCTGGGACTGCCGATTTAGGTAGTGATGTCGTTGGATAAGTTAAGAACCTAACAATAAGTACCATTAAAAGCACTTCTGATTTGGTGATCAAGGGAATTCAAGTTCCAGTATCCATCGTTCAAGGTGCCTTCGATGGGGTCGATACCGTTATAATTAGTATTGTCAAAGGAATCAAAAGAATGTTAGATGGAGCCATTCAAGGCGCTATGGATTCCGGTGTGGATGAAAAATATGCAGTTAAGGGCGCTGTAAGTCAGGCATTATACGCTGGCGAGGAATGAGGTATCGATCTAAGCATAGTCAGTAGAAGCTGTAAGCTCAATCAACGCTGTAAAGCAAGTGGGTGTAGATACCGTAGGAGCGAGTAAAAACTCCATCATTGTAGCGTTGGAAGCAGCCAAAGAAGATTGGAGATGAGACAGTCAACTCGGTGAAAGCAGCACTAAAGTAAGGTGGGAAAGGAGCAACGGAAATATTGAACGAAATCAAAAAAATAACTTTTTCAGATTCACCTACGATAAATATTTTTTCTTACCAGCTGCCTGTAAAAATACAGGCAGTTTTTTATCCCTCCAATCAAAATCAAAAGAGTTGTCGTTACCGAAAAACAGCGGTTCTTTCATTGCCTTTCCACCAGCTAACCTTCAACTTTAACTATCCGATGATGCAGAGGAAAGGAGTGTATAAATCAATGCCTCGGAGCATGCTCGCGAGGTATGAAGTTGTCAATTGTTATTTATTTGGTCCGTGTATCAGGAATAGCACCCACAAGCGGGATGGAGTTTCACTAAGGTTTTACACCTGCTATTTAACTCTGCCGATATGCATCAAAGCATCACCTTGATGGAGTAGGGGGTTGTTATTTAAGCCAATGACGAATCCATCAAAAGGAGCTTCTACAGAGACTTTAAAATCACCAAATGGGTCAGTCAAGTATCCGACTAATTGCTTTTTCTTGACACTATCTCCACTTGCTACTGAAGTTTGAAATAGACCTGAAGCTTTTGCTCTTATCCAGGAAGATCCTTTAATGAATCGATTTTCCAATTCAGCTGCTGGTGCTTCATCTACCATTCCCAGATGTTTCATCACACGTAGAGCCCCATCTAAACCAAGCTGAATGGCATATTCGTCAAACCTCGAAGATTCCCCTCCTTCGTAAACGAGGATATTCTTACCGAGCTTGTTCGCCATCCATCTCATTGATTTGGAACGAAACTTAGAATCTATTGTGAATGGTGCTTCAAAAACACGTGCCAGTTCTTCATTGATAGGGTTTTTCAAGAGTGCTCTGATTTGTGGGTAATTAGTCCTATCTGCGCCTCCGGTATGAAAGTCAATCCCAAGGTCAATATTAGGAAGGATATCTCTGGTCATATAATTGGCAACTCTTGAAGCCAAAGAACCATTTCTGTTACCAGGAAATGATCTGTTCACATCCTTACCATCCGGTACATAACGGGAAAAATGAATGAACCCGTAAATGTTCAAAATGGGCATACAGATTACTGTCCCTTTTAAAGGCCTGTGGTGACCTTGCTCCACCATTCTCCTGACTATTTCAATCCCGTTGATTTCATCTCCATGCAGTCCTCCCATTAATAAGAGGACTGGACCAGGCTCCACTGCACGAGCAATAGTCATGGTAATATCAATAGGAGTATGAGAAGGAAGTCGGGCAATGTTCACACTCACTTTTGTTTCCTCACCGAGTAAAATTTCCGTTCCGTTTATTATCATTATCCGCTAACCTTCGATTTTCTTTTCTTTTTGGCAGTCTCCTCGATAAACGCGATAATTTTACCTGCAATATCCACTCCCGTAGCTTGTCCAATACCTTCCAGTCCTGGGGAAGAATTCACTTCCAAAACTAAAGGACCGTTCTTGGATTGTAGCATGTCCACACCGGCAATAGAAAGCCCCATAGCTTTTGCCGCGCTCAATGCTGTAGATTTCTCCGCCTTGCTTAGCTTAATTACGGTGGCATTGCCACCACGATGAAGGTTAGATCTGAATTCTCCCTCTTTACCTTGTCGCTTCATTGCGCCAATGACTTCTCCATTCAATACAAAAGCACGAATATCTGCTCCTCCTGCCTCTGCTATGAATTCTTGTATAATAACCCTGGTTTTGAGGCTTTCGAATGCCTCCACCACAGAGGTTGCTGCTTTATTCGTCTCTGCGAGGATCACCCCAAGTCCTTGAGTTCCTTCGAGTAACTTGATGATGACAGGAGCGCTTCCAACATGCTCCAGAACATTATTTTCTTCCCTGCTATAGTTGGTAAACGCTGTTTTGGGCATACCCAAACCCGCACGTGATAAAACCTGCAAACTTCTCAGCTTGTCTCTAGATCTTGTGATGGCCAGAGATTCTACAGCACTGAAAACACCCATCATTTCAAACTGACGCACTACCGCAGTTCCATAAAAAGTAACTGACGCACCTATTCGAGGTATGATCGCCTCTATATCAGTAAGCGATTCACCATTATAATATACTGATGGCCCGTGACCGTCCATGATAATATCACATTTCATATGATCAAGAATGAGGCTTTCATGCCCCCTTTGGTCAATAGCTTCTACCAATTTCTTTGTGGAGTAAAGATTTGGATTACGGGATAATACTGCAATTTTCATTTATGTCTTTTTGTTAAAATGATAGAGGTTTGTTTGAGTGATATCAATAAGGACCCTTTTTGCTAGAAAGGATCTTCCCATAAACAGCATTTTTTATTTCACGTTATCTGTCAGTGAATATTCAATAATCGCATTTATCGAATAGGATCAATCGTGTTTTATTAACGTAGCGATTTTGTGATACACTATTTGCCTTTTTTACAATCTTGAAAATGAAATCATCTAAAGAAAAGTCAACTCCTTCATATTCAATGTATTTCAGATTCAATGTCTAAGTAAATAACTGCCTCACTTGACCAATTCCTTTTATAATGACCTCACTAGCACAGTTCAAGGCGCAATCAAAGGCATCTTTGCTTTGGCGGCCATCAGTCTAAATTCTGGTAGATCGATTTTATTTTTTCTTTTTATTGTATTGCTTAACTTAAAGTGATGAGACGAAATAACGGATCAAAAGTCACATTTTGGTGAGAAAAAAAATCGAAAAGTGATTTATCCCTGACTTATCAGTCTGAAGAATTATATTCCCTGAATTTACATCTGTAATCTGAAAAATGGAACAAGAAGCAAGCTATGCTATGGACGGAATCAATATTGGTTTGACCGTCATATTTATTATCCTCAATGCGTTTTTTGTAGCCGCCGAGTTTGCGCTTGTTAAGGTGAGCAAGAGCAAGATCAAAGTAATGATCAAAGAGAAAAAACCTTTTGCCACTACGGCCATGTGGTTGTTTAAACGTCAGAACCTTGCGCTTTCCGCCTGCCAATTAGGAATTACCATGGCTTCATTGGCATTGGGTTGGATCGGAGAGCCTGCCATCGCACATTTGATCAGCCCACTGATCTATGATTTTGGGGTGACCTCTGAAAGTCTGGTTCACGGCATTGCGTTTACCATTGCCTTTACTTCTATCACAGCATTTCACATAGTGATCGGGGAGCAGGTTCCTAAAATATATGCTATTAGAAAACCAGGCGTTGTTTTTCTGAGTACCGCTATGCTGCTCAAAGGATTTTATATTCTCCTTTACCCATTTATGTATGTGCTCAACAGTATTACTAACCTTTTCCTGAAATGGATGGGCATTACTGATTCCAACGACCATGATACAGTATTGACGGAGGAAGAAATACAGGCTTCTTTGAGCATCGCGCATGCAAAAGGTGAACTCACGAAGAATGAACATCGATTGCTGAATGCCGTTTTCAGGTTTGATGATGAAGTAGCAAGGCAGATTATGCGCCCGAGAAGTGAGGTAGAATTTCTAAATGTAAATGACTCATTCGTTGAAAACCTTGAATTTGCAAAAAAGTCAAGGCATACTCGGTTTCCACTTTGTGATGATTCCTTAGATAAAATTGTAGGTGTTGTTCATATCAAGGATCTTGTTGGCTTCAATAAAGACGATAGCCTTGAACTAAAAGAACTGGTGAGGCCAAGCATGCTTGTTCCGGAGAATATTCTGATTGGCAAACTGCTACAGGAGTTTAGGCTCAACAGGCAGCACTTGGCCTTTGTGCAGGATGAACATGGAACGGTACTTGGGATCGTTACATTGGAAGATGTGCTGGAGGAGTTAGTGGGAAATATGCAAGATGAATTTGATACCGAGCAGCCAGACATTGTCAAACAAAAAGATGGGCGATTCCTGATCAACGGAGATATTCAAATAGATGACCTCAATGGTCGTTTTGATATTACTTTGATCTCGGATGATGCAGACACACTTTCCGGCCTCATTGTCGAAAGAGTAGGACACAAGCTCGAAGTTGGAAAAATCATCACACTGGATAGCGGAATTGAAGCAGAAATAAGTCAGGTAAATGGGATTAGAGCCTCTCAGGTGATACTGACAATTCCTGAAATGGACAAAGAGTCCGTACATGCTACTTAGCCATTTCTTCAGATAAAAAATAGTATAAAATGAAAATTCAAGATATTGCTAGGCCGGATAAGATATTATTAAACGGACTAAAAACGCTGACGGATTTTTCTGTCAGTTTGTATTCTGAGAAAAAAAGTGTTTCAAAAGGAACAGGAAATATCACTTTCATTGGGGAGCGAAAGCTCGAAGAAGTAAAGTCTCAATGCTATACTTATAATTTGCAAGAGGTATCATTTAAAGAAGACATAGCCGATTTTTCCATTTTTGATTCCCTTGATAAAAACAATACCTTTTGGCTGAATTTTCACGGATTGCATGATGTGCACTTATTTGAAAATTTAGGTAAAACCATCAATTTGGACAGGATTACCGTTCGACAAATCCTAGATACTACTTTACGCCCCAAGGTGGAAGAGTATGATCATTATCTATTTTTTAGTATCAAGTCCATTTTAAAGGATGAATCCGATCGGCTGATCGTCGAGCAACTTTCTTTCATATTGAGCAAAAACTATGTGGTCTCTTTTCAGGAAGAAATCAGCGATCACTTTGACCATATAAGAAATAAGATTAGTGAAAATCTTGGGTTGGTGAGAAAAAAAGGGCCTGATTTCCTTCTTTATCAATTATTAGATGCCATTCTGGACAATTACTTTGAAACGATTGAATCTATCAATCTTGGTATTAAAGACTTAGAAAACATGGTATTCACAGATCCGACCCAAGGTGCCCTGATAAAAATCGAACAAATGAAGCAATCAGCAGAGATGATTAAAAAATCACTCAATCCTTTCAAGGAAGCTGTCAGGGTTATTCAAAACAGAAAAACTGTTTTTATAACGGTGGAGAATACCAAATACTTTATTGACCTGACCAATACTTGCCTAAGTGCAATTGAGGAAATAGAGGCGACTATCAAATCTCTGGAGAGCTTGACGAATATTTATTTTTCATCCCTTAGCCAGAAGATGAATGAGACAATGAAAGTGCTGACTACCGTCGCTACGATATTTATCCCGCTAACCTTTATCGCGGGTATCTATGGGATGAATTTTGAAAATATCCCTGAGCTTAAAAATCCAAATGGATACTTTTATACTTGGGGGTTTATGGGACTTGTGTGCATAGGAATGCTGGTTTATTTCAAGAGGAAAAAATGGTTGTAATTTTTCATTCATCAAGTACGATATCGGTGTGATTGTAACCTTTTGGCTTGTGCGCATATGAAGTATAGGCAACACACTTTCGCTTTCTACTCAAAACCAACGGAACGTAGATCCACCCGAGGACTTCTTTCTGCCAAGATGGGAGAACACCTTTATATAATAAGGAAGAATTCTTTCTGCCACTCATCTGGCACTATAAAAGTTGATCATTGGGCTGGGAACGAGTAGCTAAACAGTAGCTTACCTAATCAAATTGTCTTACACAAACTAACTTTAGTTAATTAGGCGCTTTCAACGTAAACACTTATATAAGTTCATCGTCTAATTGAATATCATGGGAGATCTTCTTAACCTACAACATAATTTTTTTCTACAGAATGAGCAAATGCTGATTGAAAAATATGGAGGTCAATTTATTGTCATTCATGACGAAAAAGTCGCTGACTCCTTCGGTTCAGAGCGTGCCGCCTACATTTATAGTGTACAGCATTTCAAAATTGGCACCTTTTTGATTCGTCAAATAAAATCCAAAATAGCGACATAAAGCAAAGGATCCTTTAAGCAAACACGCTGATATGTATTCAATATTGACAAGTGAGGAGATAACCAAAACGGCTGATGATGAATAAGCGATTACTGTTTGTAGATGGGAGTGTGGATCCAAAGCTTAAAATTGGTTGTGGCGCATATTTGGCAGTTAAGGAAAGTGATTTATCAATAAATCCGAAGAGTAATCAGGTGATCGTGAGTACTTTTAAAGATACTTCTTCAACGAAACTAGAACTGCAAACATTGATCTGGGCCCTAATGGAAATTCATGAAAAGGGTACTAAAATTCTTGTTTATACAGACTCTCAAAACATTATAGGATTGCCTAGCAGGCGAAAAAATCTCGAACAAAATGATTATTTGTCTGGAAAAAATAAACTACTCAACAACCATGCGTTATATCGCGAGTTTTATTCCATCATGGATCAATTGGATTGCGAATTGATAAAAGTAGAAGGACACCTAACCTCCATGCAAAAAAACGATATTGATCGATTATTCACCTATGTTGACAGAGCTTCCCGAAAATCATTGAAAAGCGCTATCCAAGTATTCCGAGACACAGAAGGTTGACCAACCTCTGTTCAGGTACTATGGAAAGTGTGAAGTCCAAAGGTCTTCCTTTTAAATAAAACACCCG
Source organism: Cyclobacteriaceae bacterium (assembly GCA_047635055.1). Lineage (GTDB taxonomy): Bacteria > Bacteroidota > Bacteroidia > Cytophagales > Cyclobacteriaceae > JAVJRN01. The sequence goes on from JBLIIJ010000029.1 coordinate 12,355, forward strand.
TAACCAGAAAGACCTAACACTGGGAAATCACAAAAACCTTTAGATATAATGACTTTTTTTGATTTTATTACTTAGCGAAAACCACTAGGCGCTCACACGAAGCTTATGAAAACTTATCAGTTACTTTTCTCGGCCATCATGGCTACCCTCGTATTGTCCTTATTTTCTTGTCAAGAGGAAGAGACCTCTCCTGACATGACCGATAGCGCATTAATTTCGGCTATTCAATCAGCCGCCAAAGAAGCGGTAGCGATGGATAACCTCCCAGACTCGGCACAAGCCACCGTTGTAGTCGCTTATGAGGAAGATATTGTCGCGGAAAGTATGATCGCTCAAAATCTTGGGTACCAAGTGGATATGGTCAGGAAAAGAGGTGCTGATATAGGCTATGTGCATACTATTTATTTTAATCTTACGGGTAAGCAATTGTTTGCAGCACGAGAAATTGAAGGCCGAGAGAAAAAAGAAAAACATGAAAAAGCTTGTTTCATAATTGTGTTTCCATACAACATGACCATGCCTGATGGCACCTTATTAGCTTTCGAAAAAGAACAAGATTTACGACAAATCCATCGCTGGTACAAGAACAATAAAGAGGCTTCAAAAAGACCGTCTTTCGTGTTCCCATTGTCGCTGATACTTGGAAAAGAACGTGAGATAACCATCAATAACAGTGACGAATTGAGACGCGTAATGGCTTCTTGTGCAGATAGAAAAGAAGACAGACCGTGCTATATACGTGTATTTCCAGTGTCTTACCTCATGCCGGATGGTTCCGAAATCACCGTAACCCAAAAAGAAACTAAAGATTATCATCCTTTGAGAGATTGGTTCGTAGCAAACCCCGAAGCAGAAGGAAAACCAACATTCATATTCCCTATTACCATCTCCTTTGGAAGGGACCAAGAAGTGACCGTTAATTCGAAAGAAGAATTGAGCGCAATCACCGCTAATTGTCAGAAAGAGAAAAAAGAGGAAGAAGCTTGCTTTGAATTCGTATATCCGCTGAGCTATACCATGCCTGATGGCACCAACATTATCCTCACCACTGAGGAAACAGCAGATTATCATCCACTTCGTGATTGGTACAGGGCCAACGCTGAGGAGAAGGTAAGGCCATCATTGGTTTTCCCCGTGACGATCTCTTACGGCGAAGACCGCACAGTAATTATCAATGACCGAGATGCTTTAATTAAAGCAAGGGAAGGTTGTTGATTTGGGTGAGGGGATGATTCTGTATATCTCCGCAAATTCATCTTGATAAAGCTGGCAAAGAGTCTTTGCCCTAATTTTGGTGTCTTTGTATTATCCCTTAGCTGCAAATATGATCTGATTATTAGCTTATTTTCTTTGATCCCTATAGTTCATTTCAGTATTTCCGATTTCTTATAAGTATTAAGAATCATTCAATTTCCCTTGACAATAATTTCGCGATAGTTTTCTGCGCATTTTTATGGTATTTTTAACCGTATAGTTTTTTCATTGCTTTGATTAAGATGAAATGACCCTTTCGAGCACTCGTAGTAATACCCCATACGAACCACTAAAATCAGCCAATGTCCATTTTAGGTACAATAGTCAAGTCAACAATTGAAATCGGTCAAAAACTACAGTTTTCAACCACGTCTGATTTAGAAAAACAATATTTTGCGTTAGAAAAACTACTTACTAAGGCAAGTCAGACTTCCTTTGGTAAGTACTATGGGTTTGAACAGATACTTGAGTCTGATGACATCATTTCAGCATATAAGCGCATAGTTCCTATCCGCGATTACCATCAAATGGACAATGATTGGTGGCAGCAGCAGCGACAATTTCCAGATATTACTTGGCCGGGCAAGCCGGATTTTTTTGCACTTAGTAGTGGCACAACGGGCAAATCGAGTAAGCGAATTCCAATTACACAGGATTTTATACAAAGCATGCACGATGTTGGAACTTCTATGATCAAAGAATTACCCAATTATGATTTCCCAGAATCATTGTTTGAAAGTGAAATTTTAATGCTGAGTAGTTCTGCGAACTTGAGTGAAGGGAGCCAAGGCCATCTAGAAGGAGAGATAAGCGGCATTAATGTAAGTAATTTTCCGAATTGGTATGACGTTTTTTACCGACCAGGCAAAGACATAGCAAAAATGGATGATTGGGAGGAGCGTGTAGCAAAGATGGTAGAAGAGGCACCTTCTTGGGATATTGGAGCAATTGCAGGAATACCTTCGTGGGTGTTGATCATGCTCAAGGAAATAGTGCAAAAGCATGAGCTGAAAAACTTACATGAGATATGGCCTAACCTTGCAGTTTATGCCAGTGGTGGAGTCGCTTTTGAAACATATCGAAAGGATTTTAATAAGTTAATGGGTCATGAAATTCAATACATGGACACTTATCTCGCTTCTGAAGGCTTTTTTAGTTATTCCACGCAACCTAAGAGCATGAATATGCGACTAGCTTTGGATCATGGTTATTTTTACGAGTTTATTCCATTTGATTCCCGTGGAGTAGACAAACATGGAGGGTTGTTAGATAACCCTGAGTCTCATACCTTGGAGGAAGTAGTATTAGGGCAGGACTATGCACTGGTTATCTCGACATGCGCTGGGGCTTGGCGGTATATTATTGGAGATGTAATCAAGTTTACAAGTCTTGACCCATTCGATATAAAAATCACAGGAAGGACTAAATTTTTTCTAAATGTGGTTGGGTCGCAGTTATCGGAAGAGAAAATGGATGCTGCGATAATGGAAGTGAGTCATCAATTGGACTGTTCTGTTAATGAGTACGCGGTGGCTGCAGTAAAAAAAGAGGAGGAATATATCCATCAGTGGGTGATTGTTACAGAAAATCAGGTTCAGACCAGCGATTTTAAGGATGCCCTAGATACTTCTTTGAAAAACGCTAATAAGAATTATCAAGTTGCCAGATCAAAGGCCTTGAAAGGCTTGGAAGTTTTGAGCATATCTAAAAAAACGTATTATGATTATTTAGGTACAATCAAGAAGAAAGGTGGCCAGATAAAGACCCCAAAAGTAATGTCAGAAGAAACAATGAAGGTCTTTTTAAAATTTATAAATCAAGAGGCTTAAAGGTTCCTAAAGGGTGGACATTTTTCACATACCTACGCACTTCTTAAATAGACAGATAGTATTTTTTGATCCCATCTTGGTAGTCCTTCTTGAAAAATCATTTCCCAGTATAAACCTTAACCATTTCATTCCATTTGGCCTTACCCAATATCACGATGCGCAAATCGACTCAATAGCCAAACTATTAATTTCAGATTATCACATATTGGGATAAGCGATATTAAGAAATGAAAACCCAGAATTATTAGTTAAAACATCCTTTTGCATAAGCAGTCTATAAAGCTCATTGAAAGTGATTTTTTTCTTAATGTAAAATACGCCGAAATGGTCATCTCAATGAGCATTGCAGCACCTAAGGCTTTATTTCTTTTCCTTGTTTTTCAATCACTTCATCTACTTCCTTAATCATTTTATCTAAAGCAAATATGTATTCTACAGGGCTCACAGCCTCATTTTCCAACAGACTATCCATTTCCCGAAATACATGTTTTTCTATAGCCAGCTGTTCAGTATCCTTTCCCCAAAACTCATTGTGAAAAAGAATGGCATTCTTAACATGTAGCTGTGCATATTTAAGCGCCAAATTTGCCTTATCCAGATGGTTGGTTTCGGCATACATTTCTGACACTTCCAGCTCAGCATGAGTCAAGCTATTGAGTACATATTCAAATGTGGATCTCATTTCCTGCGTACTTAGAGAACTTTTCAGAATAGCTTGATGTAGGTTTTGGAGTCGAGCAATCGCATGTTCAAGCTTTTCAAAACTTTCATTGTCTACGTCACTTTCAATTTCTCGGATAGCCGCCACGGCTTTTTCTAAGCTATTAGCACTGTTTTCATGGCGTTCGCTCTGTTCGTAGTAGGCCACATTTTTAAGGTATTCATCCGGAAGTCTTGCAGATTCATTGAGTGTCGGATGTTTAGGACCACCTTGGTCACCCAGGGATATATAAATGATGGCAAATACAGCTGCCACGCCAATGATTAATATGGTTCGCTTTTTCATAATCAGTTCATTTTAAGGAGATAGGTTTATCGTTTAATTTATTTACGTTGAGCATTTCATAAAGCTCATCATGGTCTTGAAGGTAGATGACTTTGGATTTGATTGTTATCAAGCCTTTTTCTTTAAATTCCTTGAGCGATCTTCCAAGGCTTTCGCGAGTAACGCCTATGAGGTTGGAGAGGTCTAGACGAGACATGGTAATGCCTGATTGATCTGTTTTAAAATTTTGATATCGCGATTCTAAAATCAACAGATACAGCGCCAAGCGTACATTTTGTGTTTTTTGTGCGAGAACAGAAATAATATTGGCTAGTACACCAAACTCATGGGCAAGATTTTGGATAAGATCGGATTTGAAATTGGGTAATTCTTCTATCAGGCGAAGGAAATTATCCTTACTAATAAATTGTGCTTGCATATCTTCGATGGCTTCACAGGAGTCTTGATATCTCTCATCAGACAATAGCGCATGGTAACCCAATAAGTCGCCCTTCGCGTAGACATAGAAGATTTGCTCTTGTTGTCCAATGACTACTTTATATTTTTTGGCAAGTCCGCTTTCCAACATAAAGACGCCTGTCGGTATGCCATCCTCATAAAACAGTTTACTTCCTTTTTTGAATAGGATAGGCTCAAAGAACGAACGTACAAAGTCCTCATACTCCTGTGATAAACCAGACAGCAAAAAGTTGCTTTTAAAGTCAAACTGATTCCTGAGTTTATCGATCTCTTCCTGATACTTCATGGGTACAAATGTAATATATATTACATTTAATAGTGCTTAATATTTTTTTATAAGTGATATATGTTTATATATTTGCTCAGTAATTTCATGAAAAAGCGCAATATTTATATCATCTCCATCATACTTCTAATCTCTATTGGGGCTAGTTGCACCTCTAATAGTGCGCTTATTGGTGAAAAAGAATGTTCGGAGTTAGAAAATAGCTTCGAAGAATTCAAAGAAGGTAAATCTATTTTTGGGTTTACTTTGGAGACCAATCTCTTTGGCCTTTCCAGAAATCCTTTCTTGGTATTCCGTTCATTTACGCATGCGAATTATTCCTTTAATAGTGCAAGTATCTACTCGGGTACTATAGAAAAATACCTCCTTCATTGCAGTTTGAAGCTCTACGCATAAAGTAACAGTCAAGTACCTATACCTCCAGCTGTGAGGTTAAAATCTTCATTTAGACTGTTTAAAAAAAGCTTAAAATCAGATCGACATGTCATTATCAAATGATTTTTTGGAACATGATGTTCTAGAAAAACTCAAACATTATTTGCCGGCGCAAGCTCCGCTAAAAGACTTTGTGCATCACAATACCCTACATGCTTTTCAGCATCACAATTTCGAAAAAGCGATAAGAGATGCCTCAAAAATGTTTGGCTTTAAAACCTCTTTATCACTCACGGAATATCGTGAACTCTACGAAAAAGGACTCATCAATAATGATGTCCTTGAAAATGTGATTACCCGCAGGCAGGGGCACGGCCAACTTATCAATTGGAAACATAAACTCTTAGAAGAAGGCTTTGATGAATCTAATGATGGTAAAATCGGCAAATTAAGATCCTTGTGGAAAGATTATTTTCATTTGGATCTGAATACGATCGTTCATACCAACCTTTTCAGGATACTTAATAGCTATTTGGATCAAGGCATTGCCATTACAAAATTCCCGGTCAATCAGGAGAGTTTCCTTTCTTCTCTTATCGAGATCGAACGCACCAGTTTCATAAGCTTCTTCAAGACCAAAGAGGCTAAGCGTCTATTATTTGATCCTAAAGTTAGTATTGAGCAGTTGTTGAAGCGATTGGTTGGTCAAGAGGCACTTTATGAGCAGTACTTGTTTGATCAGCAGTTTGCACACCCAGGTTGGTCGGGGCTCATTGCGGTAATAGAAGGTCAGCCAATGTCATTGCTAGACGGTAGAAAAATAACGCTCAAAGAGTTGATACTGCTCGAATGCTTGTTGGAAATTGATAACCTCAACCATACGCTTGGGAATAGTTGGAAACCACTCTGTGAAGTGGCAGGGAAAGATAATATCCTTGATATTCTTGAGGAGAATGAATCAAATGAGCTAGACGAACTTTTGAACACTTGGCAAGAGGCTTATGAGTGGAGCTATTATGATCAGGTATTGGCAGGTGTCATGTTCGGAGAGCAGCTAGAACCGAAGAAGGAAACACCGTCATTTGAGGCTTTCTTTTGTATTGACGATAGAGAGTGCTCCATCCGAAGATACATAGAGCATTATGATCCTGATTGTGAAACCTACGGTACACCCGGTCACTTTGCTATTGACATGTACTACCAACCCAAAAATGGAAAGTATTACTCCAAGGTATGCCCAGTTCCGGTACAGCCAAAACATTTGATTCAGGAAATTTATGTTGATCGTAGCAATGAATCAGACGTCCATTTTACCAAGTCATCTCATTCCTTGTTTAGCGGTTGGTTGATCAGTCAGACATTAGGTTTTTGGTCAGCGATTCGCTTGATGTTTAATATTTTCCGACCGAGCATTAGCCCAGCTACATCTTATTCTTTTTCCCACATGGATAGTTTTTCTGCGCTTACGGTGGAAAACAGGAGTGAGCATCACCACAAAGATGGACTGCAAATTGGCTACACGCCATTGGAGATGGCCGATAGGGTAGAAATTGTATTGAAGAGTACGGGAGCGATTGAGCGTTTTGCCAACATCATCTATATCATTGGTCATGGCGCTAGTAGTACCAACAATACGCATTATGCGGGCTATGATTGTGGTGCATGTTCTGGCAGACCGGGATCAGCCAACGCTCGGGCATTTAGCTATATGGCCAATCACCGAGAAGTGAGATCATTGCTGAGAATGCGAGGAGTTGACATTCCCGATACTACCGAATTTTTGGGTGGCTTGCATGATACTACAAGGGATGAATTTAGATTTTTTGATGAAGAGCTTTTATCTCCAAAAAACAAGGAGTTGCACCAAGCAAACCTTCCTGTATTCGAGAAGGCGCTAGAGGCCAACGCTAAGGAGCGGTCTCGTCGTTTTATGTCTATTAACACAAAACAGTCAAGTAAGGTCATTCACAAAAAGGTGAAAGAAAGATCGGTCTCTCTTTTTGAGCCAAGGCCAGAGCTAAACCATGCGACAAATACCTTGTGTATCATTGGTAGAAAGCAGATCAACGATCATTTATTTTTAGATCGAAGATCGTTTCTCAACTCATACAACTATGAATTGGATCCAAAGGGGACTTTTCTACTAAGTATTATCAATGCGGCGGCACCAGTTTGTGGTGGTATCAATTTGGAATATTACTTCTCAAGGGTAGATAATGAAAAACTTGGGGCTGGATCCAAATTGCCACATAATGTGATGGGATTGATAGGGGTGGCCAATGGATTTGAAGGAGACCTGCGACCTGGTTTGCCAATACAAATGGTAGAAGTTCATGATCCGCTTAGGCTAATGATGGTCATAGAACATGATCCGAAGGTCGTCTTAAAAACCATACAAATCAATGCAGGTACTTACGAATGGTTTATCAAAGAGTGGGTAATTCTGTGTGTCATCAATCCCCTCGACGGGAAAGTATATCGCTTCCAAAATGGTGAATTCACACTTTATGCGCCTTTGACGAAAAAACTACAATCAGTGGTCATCGAAGATCTGAATGAGGCCATAGAGTCTACGCATGAGAACCTACCTGTCTACCTATTAAAATGAAAGAAATGATGATCACAATATTGCCATTATTTTTAATCATCCCATTTTTGGGATTCATCTTGAGTGTATTTATTCCTAAAAAAAATGAAATAGCCCATTCAGGATTGGCTTTTGGTACTGCAGGCTTACAGAACCTCATTGCCATTTTATTCACAGGATATTGGATTTATGCGGGTCATGAGACTTTGAATATCAAAGAGTTCGTGATTTATAGTACGACAGGTTACGAATATTTTGTTGACTTATATTTTGATAGAGTCACTGCCGTTTTCCTTGTTGTAGGATCTACGCTCACCTTTTTGATTACGTTGTATAGTCGATATTATCTACATCGGGAAGAGGGTTACAAGCGGTTCTTCAACACGATCCTTTTCTTTTATTTAGGGTACAATATTATTATCCTTTCTGGAAATTTTGAGACTTTATTCATTGGATGGGAGGTTTTGGGACTGTCTTCGTTCTTGTTGATTGCTTTTTACCGGGATCGATATCTGCCAGTTAGAAATGCTTTTAAAGTATTTTCTATCTATCGCATCAGTGACATTGCTTTGATTCTGGCCATGTGGATGAGTCATCATTTATGGCATCATAATGTCACCTTTCTTGAGTTGAATAATTATGAGGTCGTCGATGCTGGTCTGAATAATCACTTCAGCATGGGACTATTTATTTCTTTAATGATTTTGATTTCCGCGAGTGTAAAGTCTGCACAGTTTCCATTTTCTTCATGGTTACCTCGGGCGATGGAAGGACCCACTCCATCCAGTGCAATTTTTTATAGCTCTTTATCGGTTCACATTGGGGTATTTATGCTGCTCCGCACCTTTCCCTTTTGGGAACACATGGAAGTATTTAGGTGGGTGGTAGGTACTGCAGGATTTATCACGAGTGTTATCGCAACTTTTATAGGGAATGTGCAGTCAACAGTCAAATCTCAAATTGCTTATTCTTCGATCGCTCAAATTGGGTTGATCTTCATCGAAGTAGCCTTGGGTTTTGAGGTTTTGGCGCTTATACACTTTGCAGGAAATGCCTTTTTGCGTACCTATCAGTTGCTGGTGTCTCCATCTACGGTGACTTATTTGATTCGAGAGCAGTTTTATACCGCTCTTCCGAAAGCAGAGCGGAGAATGGGATTTTTCCAGAGACTGTTTAATTCTATCTACGTCCTGAGTGTGAAGGAATGGAATCTTGATACTTATCAATTTCGAATACTTTGGAGTCCTTTTAAGAAAATAGGAAGTGTCTTCCGCTTTTTAACTGGAAAGGTGGCGGTTTTTATTCTCGTCCCAACTTACTTGATCGGCGGCTACTTGGTTTTTGGAGAGCAATTGCCTGAAGATATTTTACACCTTTTTCCCAATGCAATCGCCTTGGTGGCGCTGGTTCTTTCGCTCAGATCATTTGTGGAAAAGAAGCGTCCAATACTCAGCTTTCTTCTTGTGGGTTTTAGTCACTTCTGGATTGCACTTTCGGTCTCTTTTAATGAGCACTTCAGTTATTCACATATATTGATCTACCTGTCAGGCGTCATTATTTCTGGGTTTATAGGGTTGTGGATATTGCTTATGCTGCGCAAAAAAGAGGGAACATTTGATCTAAATGGTTTTTACGGTCACGTGTTTGAGCATAAGTGGATGGCTTTTCTCTTCCTAATGACATGTTTAGGAATGGCAGGATTTCCGGTAACGCCCACCTTTCTAGGGGAAGACTTGATCTACAGCCATATCCATGAATATCAGATTTGGTTGACGCTTTTGGTTTCCGTTACACTCATATTTAGTGGACTTTCAGTCATTCGTATTTACACCAGACTATTCTTAGGTCCACATGTGAAGACCTATCATCATGTCGCACATAGATCTTCTTAACCTACTATTAAAATGAAAAAACAAGTAATAATCATATTGTTGATAGGTGCTTTTTGCAGTCATGTGCAGGCACAAGACAGAGAAGTGGCCAGAAATAACGACCTGTGGTTTCTGCAACTTTCTAAATTCTATTTTGAAAATAGATTTGGGTTAGAAAATGAACTACATCTTAGATTGGCTGATTGGGGTGGGGAAAAACAACAGATCCTAATCAGACCATCGGTTTTCTTCACGCTTAATGATGCGGTAACCTTTCATTTGGGGTATACGCATATAGAAACTTATCCTTACGGGGAACAAGCGATCGCGATTAGAACACCGGAAAATAACCTCTGGGCGCAAGTCACTTTAAACCACGAAGTGGTCGGTCTTCAGGTTGCTCATCGGTACAGATTAGAGGAGCGATGGACAGGAAAGGTCATTAACACGGCTGGTCAACCGGAGATTGATGGTAGCCTTCATCGCAATAGATTTCGGTATCGGTTCACACTAAAAAAGTCATTGTCCGACAAAACGTATCTGGCTGCATTCAATGAAGTCTGGATAAATTTTGGTGAAAACACAGGGCTTAATCGATTAGACCAAAACTGGATATATATAGGAGCAGGGCATAAGATTAATAAATCTCTGGCCATAGAGCTGGGCTATTTGCATCAATGGATCGCAAAAGCTGATGGAAATCACTTTGAATCCAACAATACCATCCAGCTCACCGCTCATTTAAAAATTTCTCAAGCAAAAACGAACATACAATGAATGCACTATTTGATAAAAAACCTTTAACCGGCTTAGCTGGGCTGAAGGCGCACTGGAAAGATGATCTTCTTTCAGGTTTTATGGTTTCGCTGATTGCGCTACCATTATGTTTGGGAATCGCACTTGCTTCCGGCGTACCGCCAATGGCGGGTCTTCTTGCCGCTATTGTTGGGGGTTTGCTCATGTCGCGAATTACGGGATCCTTTGTTACTATTAGTGGACCAGCCGCTGGTCTTATCGTTGTTACCCTTGGTGCAGTGGAATCTATGGGTGGTGGCGATCCACTGACTGGTTACAAGTTTGCCCTTGCAGCAATAGTTGTCGCTGGATTAATTCAGGTCGGCTTTGGACTGCTCAAAGTAGGAAAACTGGGTGACTTTTTCCCGTCTGCGGCTGTTCATGGTATGTTAGCAGCTATTGGAATTATCATCATCGTCAAGCAACTATTTGTTGCTTTGGGAACAGAGGCAGAAGGACATGAGTTGATCGAGGTGATTGGAGAAATACCTCATGCAATTCTCAATATGAATCCTGAAATTGCATTGATCGCCATGGTAAGTCTTTTTATTCTGGTAGGCCACTCAAAGGTGAAGTTCAAGCCTATCAAAATGATACCGGCTCCAATGTGGGTTATTGTAGTCGCCATTCCTATGGCACACTTATTCGATCTTTTTCATGAGCATCATTATCGTTTGGTAGGGGTGGATTATGTGTTGGGGCCAAAATATCTGGTTCATCTTCCAGAAAGTATCATGGATGGTATTGTATTTCCTGATTTTGGTATGATGGGTACCGGAGCTTTCTGGATAGCTGTATTGAGCATTTCCCTTGTCTCCAGTATTGAATCATTATTGAGCGCTTCCGCTGTGGACACGTTGGATCCCTACAAAAGAAAATCCGACTTAAACAGAGACATGGCATCTATGGGGGGCGGTTCTGCTATTTCTGGATTCATCGGAGGTTTACCAATGATTTCTGAGATTGTAAGAAGCTCTGCGAATATTAGCAATGGAGGCAAAACACAATGGGCCAATTTCTTCCACGGTGGATTTCTGTTGATATTCTTAGTTTTTGGCAAACCCCTCATCGAACAAATACCATTGGCTGCTTTGGCAGCAATGCTGATACATGTAGGTTTTAAGTTGGCGTCACCAACGGAGTTTAAACATGCATGGGAAATAGGTAAGTCACAGTTGATTATTTTTCTAACAACGATCATCATGGTGCTTCTGACAGACCTGATCATTGGAATTGCTGCCGGAATATTGATGAAGTTGATCATTCATTTGATCTATGGCGCTCCTTTAAGATACCTTTTCAGAACCAAGTTCAATTATGAAGAAGCAGATAACGGAACGAAAGGCGTGATTGTATTACATCATTCCGCGATTTTCTCCAATTACCTTTCCTTGAAAAAGGAAATAACGAGCCATTCCAATAAAAGTCACTTGGTGATTGATTTCCATGATGTGAACCTTATTGATCACACTTTTAGATCACATATATACGAGATTCAAAAGGAATGGGAAAAGGAGGGAAAGACGTTTGAGTTAATTAACGAAGACCATTTGGTGCCTGTTTCCGATCATCCACTTGCGACACGAATAGCCAAAGGAAGTACTATTCCAACAGTACAAAAGCTTACTCATCGACAGGAAGACTTATTGGACATAGCCAATGATTCCAAATGGTATTTTGAACCAAGCAAAACGATCTCACACAAGGACTTCAACGATTTCACATTTAGTAAAGGGCATAAGATTGCCTTTGCAGAAAATTTGATTTCAGGAGATTTTGAAGGCTTCCGCTTCTTGTACGCAGAAATAGTATATGACACTGATGTTCATGCCAGATCTTCTGATTCACTGCTTCCAGCATTGATTATTAAGACGGAAAATCCAGATAAAAAATTTCCAATATTCACGATGGAAAGAGAAGGTTTTTTCGAAAAGATGGAAGATATGGCTTCCAACAAGGACATAGACTTTGAGAATCATCCAATTTTTTCTAAAAAGTTTTTATTACGTGGTGCAGAGGAAACTTCGGTCAGGAGTTTCTTCAATTCTGAAGTGCTTAGTCTAGTAGAATCTGAGCCTATCTATCACTTAGAAAGCAATGGCTCAGCACTCATTATTTATAGGTTTGATCGTAAGAAAAAGGAAAAAGAAGTAGAACAGCTTATCCTATTTGGAAAAAAATTGGTTCTAAGCATCTAAAAAAAAAGCATGAAACCTGTCCTGCCAAATGGGAGAAATTTCATGCTATAATTCTTTTCGGGTCTATGTATCCAAGAATGATAGTTCCTAATTTTCAAACTTACTTTTTCATAGATTTATATTAAGAACGCTTATGGTTTAGACTGCTTCTTCTTTGATTAAAGATTCAATCACAATCTGAGAATGGATAGAAACATCATTTCCAGCTATTGCGCTTTTTGCTAATATTTCAATAATACGTTCCCTTGTTTTTCTCAACTCTGAAATTCTATTGACCGATTCGGTACAATCAAACCCAAATCGCTCTTTGTCGCTAAATATCTTTTCGTTATGAAACTTGATTTTATTATCAATCAAGCAAAGAAGTATGTCTTTGGCTTCAGCCGAAGTGAAAACGCCTTTGATTAAATCTAATTCTTCTTGGTTCATGCCTCAATATTATTTTTTGTACATCTCAAATGTGAACAGAAAAATCCATATTTTTTTATTTATATTTTTTATGATTTACATAAATAAAACTTATGTTGATGAAATCGAGACTCGTTTTTATCAATACTTAGTAGCCATATTTAGATATTCAAATTCATCTTATGCTCGATCAAAAATGAGATCCTGTTGGCTTTCTAACTATTTGGAGTTGGTATATTGATACACCTTCATAAGGTCGGAGTTAGAATTTCCAGACACACCAAGATCCTTGATTAATCCATCTTGTAGGCTGTAGACCCATCCGTGGACATGAGGGAATTCTCCTTTGTCCCATTCTTCTTGGATAAAGGAAACTTTCATCAAATCATGAACTTGCTCCATAACATTAAGTTCCACGAACCGATCAAATCTATCCGTTTCATCTTCGATGGCATTTAGTTCTTTCTCATGCATGCGATAGACATCTTTAATATGAAGCAACCAGTTGTTTAAAAAGCCAAAGTCCTCATTACTCATAGCCGCTTTCACTCCACCGCATCCGTAATGGCCACACACGATGATATGCTTTACCTTCAACACTTTCACCGCATAGTGAACGACGCTAAGCAGATTGGTGTCCGTATGAACCACCATATTTGCAATGTTCCTCTGAACAAAGATGGAGCCTGGCATAGCATTGGTTATCTCTGTCGCAGGAACTCTACTGTCAGAACAACCAATCCATAAAAACTGAGGAGTCTGCCCTTGAGCGAGCCTGTCAAAAAATTCGGGATCAACCTTAAGCGTGTTTTTAACCCACTGTGCATTTCCTCTAAGAAGATCATTAATCGTTTCTGCCATTTTTTTATTTTTTAAATCCGCTATTTGAACCCAAAATACCCTTTAGCTAGCGCAATTACAAGTTTTGAGAATGTCAAATGGAGATGAAGTCTTTAAGATTCAATTAACATGCAGAATACGAGGCGCCCGACATCATTTATGGCATTTTTCCTGGGTGTACAGGCAAGATCGGGAATCTCTTTTTTTGGTGTTTGTATCTGTTACTTTTTTCGCAAACACTTAGCTCAACAGGTCGCTGTGTGTGGTAACTCTATATGGAGCTTATTGTCAACATGGGAAATGTCCTGTAAGACATGAAGGCCATCTAAACCGTAATTATGATAAATATTTTTCCGCGATTTTATCAAATAATTTGTTTTTCGCCACTTATTTCTATCCATAAATCTTGATCAGATTCTCTATTTTTCGGATATTCAAATGTTGCCCTCGTTCCAATACTGTCATCCCGTACTCGGTTAGAAACTGATGATTTTGTAAGAATTCAAGGTTAAGTTGGTGCCACTCCATATCCGTGTAGAATTTATTGAATTCATTTTCCCATTCCTTACGAAGTAATTGCTTTCGATAAAAGAAATTGGGTGTACTCACATGAAATAAATCGGCATCACACAACACTTTGGCTAGTTCATTTTCAGGGGTTTGAGGTATTTTGGTTGATTGAATACACTGAGTAATTGCTTGTATATCAATCGTTTTGTAATGTTCGTGATGTAGGAATTCGAAAGCCAATTTGATACTTATTTCCTCATGACCTTTATAGGCCTCACAAAAACCAATATCATGAAACCATGCAGCAATAATAGCCATTTCGGTTTCAAGGGTAGAAACAGTCATTTTAGCCAAGATCTTTTTCGTGTTGGTAACCACTTCTTGGGTATGCTCCATATTATGAAAAGGTAGCTTACTGCACTTTGAGTTTTCTAAAATACCAGTGCAATATTGTTTTACTTTCGATAATAACCCTGCTTCTTTCATGATCAAAATTTGTAACTATATCCGTATTTGAAAGCGCCTCTAGTATTTTTTTCATTTGAAAATTTCCCATTTATAGAGTGAGCGATATTAACTGTTGAGGTGTAGGACAAATTTAGAATTACCATCGATAAATCAGTTTTTTGTGCAATAATTTAATTTCTTGGGATCTATAATAATGCCTACCAAAAGCCATAACTCATCTGTCGTAAGCCAAAAGGGTTGTGTTTTTTTGAATGATTTTTATAATTAAATACCACACAAGACTGAAAATGAGCAGCCAAAACCAATAGGAATTGAGCTTGTACCATATTCCAAATAAGATATACCCTTCAATACTTTTAAATATAAAAACAACAATGGATAGGTTTAGAATACCTGCTTTTTCTTGTCGAATGACTTTAATCCAACTAAACTTATTGGCGGGAGGAAGCCAATGTGAAAAGTCAGGAATAAAGGCGGGTATGTGCTGAGAATAATCTAAATAATAGGAGCCAAATGTCTCTATTAGGAAGGATTCTTCTGCGTACATAATACGCTCGTAGTAAAGATAAAAAAGCAAAATGAAAGCCATGATGAACCAGAAATTCATTGTAAACATGGCTATGCCAAGCCACATTAAGAAATTGCCCAAATAAAGTGGATGCCTGCAAAGCGCATAGATTCCAGTTGTATTAATGCTTTCCGCAATTTGACCCACGGAAGTATTTCTGCCCGAAGTGTTATTGGAGGAATATCCAATAGTAATCACTCTTACTAGTAGCCCGATTATGCTCACAATGACGCAACCTATATTGTCGTACTCATTCCATTCGGCTTGTTCGTAGTTTAGCTTGCTTTGAATGAAGATAATTAATCCAACTAAAAGAATGATAATGGGCAAATAGCTTCTGTATTTAAAAAGGATATCTCCATTACTTCTCATTTCATCTCTCAATGCCATTCTTTACCTTGATTAGTTTATAGTGTTCGACGCGAAATCAATTTAGTAGGAAATTGCATTTTTTCACAGTGTTGCATTAATCTTCTGATATTTTATCAAATAGCTCGATCACCCCTTTTTTAGTAATGTAAACTTCATAATAATGTGTAACAAAGCAGTGAACGTCCTCTAAAAAAACTTCCTCTTCCCCTAAAGTCAGAAGTTCAATTCTTGGATGTAGCCTTTCAGGAATTTCATCCATCGTGATTTGATGCTCTATGTGAATACCTTCATCATATTCAATTTTAGTGGCATTACGAGTTTTTCTGAAAGCCAATTGGGTTCCAATTCTGAGCGAAAATGGTTTAACATGGATACTTGTGTTGTTCAGTTTCATAATTGTTGAATCTGTATTGATCAGTTGAACCATTCCAGAAATAGCCATCGCTGTATACCCAATTTTCGAAAAGCTATTTCACTTGGCAGCAGAGCAGTAAGATGTGCCTAATGGTAAACGAAGAAATGATTGGGCCGATGGCGATCACAACACCCATTTGAACAGATTTCGCATAGAACAGTACCCTCCATGTGGGTTTAATAAAAGGTGCATACTTTATTCATATCTCATCTTGGTGGAGCATGTTTTTAAAGCTTAAATTCATCCTTTAAAAGCCAAAATAGAATCAATTTATTCCTAGTTTTGACAGTCTCTACTTTATTCATTTCCAGTAGGGACTCTTAATCTTCAAAAACACTAAAATGTTAATTTTACATACTTCTGATTGGCACATTGGACAAAAACTCTACGGGCAAGACCGATACGAAGAGTTTGAACACATGTTGGATCAGATGATCGATATTATTGTTGAGAAGAAAGTAGCGTTGCTATTGATCTCTGGAGATATTTTCGATGTACCATCGCCATCCAATAGATCACAACAGCTTTATTATAATTTCCTCAAACGATTATTCAATACCTGTTGTAGACATACCATTGTGACAGGAGGAAACCACGATTCGATTTCCACATTGAATGCGCCCAAGGAGGTATTGAAAATGGTCAATGTAACAACGATCGGAGGAGTGACCGAGCAGTTGAGTGATATGATCGTAAAAGTGATGGATGCAGATGATCAACACGTATTAAACGTTGCAGCTATACCATATTTGAGAGATAAGGACGTCAGAAAGAGTGTTTCAGGTTTAGATGCAAAGGATACCGAGAAATCAGTGAAGAATGGACTGGTACAGTTTTACGACACCATGGAGAACCTGTTGGCTAAAGAGAATAAACCCTGCATCGGCATGGGGCACTTGTTTGCACATGGTGCGACTACTTCGGATAGCGAAAGAGATATCAATATCGGCAACTTGGGAGCAGTTAATGCCAATGAGTTCCCAAAATCGTTTGATTATACTGCATTAGGGCATATTCACAAGCCACAGGTGATTGGTAAAAATGAGATGATAAGGTACTCCGGCTCACCTTTGCCATTAAGCTTCTCTGAGCGAAAGGATCAGAAAAGTGTGGTGCTATTGAAGCTAGACAATGAAAAGCTCTCTATAGAAGAAATTATACTGCTCAAGTCGGCTCGAAAACTAGTAAAATTCAAAGGAGCATTTTCGGAACTCCAAGAAGCGTTATTGAATTATAAATCAATATCCAATTTAGTGGATTGGGCAGAAGTAGAGATTGTTGAAGAAGAACATTCACCGCAGCTGAGGATGGATTTCGGAGCTTTCTTATCAGACAGTAAATTCCAGGTTGAAATACTCAAATATAGGTTTTCAGTCAAAAAGGGAAAAGGGGATACAGGTGATTTTTTCGAACAAAATAAGTTGTTAGAAGATCTGTTACCTCAAGAAGTATTTGAAAAAAGGTTGAGTAATGTTCCTACAGAAGAACATGAAGAATACAAGGCGTCATTCAATGAATTGTTGATAGAAATGAAGGAGGATAAGGATGAGAATCAATAAACTAAGGCTCAAGAATCTGAATTCTCTGAAAGGGGAACATGAGATTGATTTTGCGGCAAAACCACTTTCTGAGAATGGCATTTTTGCCATCACAGGTCCTACAGGAGCCGGAAAGACGACCTTGCTGGATGCGATCTGTTTGGCTCTTTACAACCAAATACCCAGAACAGGTACCCAGAAAGTATCTAAAAACCACCTCATACAAAGTGGGGCAATCTGTACTCGAAATACGGCAGACAGCTACGCAGAGGTAGAGTACAGCGTGAATGGGAAGGAATACCGGTCTTCTTGGTCCATTAGAATCAATAACCGCGGCAATCTTGCAGACTATGAAATGAACCTGGCAGACGTAGCTACTGGGGAGTTTTATGATCTGAAAAAGAGTGAGGTTCCCAAACGAAATGAACAGGTTATTGGTCTGGGTTTCGAACAGTTTCTCAAGTCTTCCTTGCTTGCTCAAGGAGAGTTTGCGAAGTTTTTGAAGGCCAATAGGGATGAGCGTGGAAAATTATTAGAAAATATTACAGGAACGACCATATACCGTGAAATCGGGGTGGCGGCTTATGATAAACAGAAAGAGGAGAGAGAAAAACTTGAATTGCTTGAAAAAGGTGTAGCGTTGATCGCGCTCTTATCGGAAGAGCAATTGTCAGAATTGAGCGAAGAAACTACGCGCAAAGAAGTAGAAAAAAAATCAAATGCCCTTGAATTAGCTCAGTTGACGAGCACCAAGCAGTTATTTGAACAAATACAAAAGGATCAACAATTATTGACTCAAAAAGAACAAGAATCGCAAGATATTCAACAGCTTATCTTGGCTTTTGATAATGAAAAGCAACTATTGAAGCAACATGCTAAGGTGTCGGTTCATCAGGAATTAATAGGTCAATATGAATCTTTAGATAAGGAAATTGCACAGTTGACAGGTAAGATTGCACAAGATGCCGAATTGTTGCGGAAGCATGAAACGTCTATAGTTGACTTAAAACAGGAAGCGAAGAAGTTGGAGGAAGCACAAGCCACGAAAGAATCTGAGCTTGAATTGTTGCAGCCAGTTTTTAAGCAAATCAAACAATGGGATATTGAGATCGCTGAAGAAGGTCGAACGCTTACTAATCAATCTACTGATTTAAAAGACGTCAAAGACAAGCTTAAAAAGCAAATTTTAGAGCTGGATCAATTGCGTGAAAATAAAAAGATCACGCTAAAAATAAAGTCCGATTGTGAAGGGTATCTATCTGAAAAAGAAGAGTTAAAAGAACTGTCAGGTGCTTTGTCAGGTTTGGAGAAGCAATATACTTCTGCGTCTGATTTGACCTTTGATTGTCATCAATTAAGGGATCGACTGAATCTCAATGATCAAGATTTATCAAAAGCCATAAAGGAACTCAAGAAGCCCGATGAGATCGTGCAATACATAGATGCGCTAATGGTTGATTACCAAGGCTCAAGTAAAATTGCAGGGTTAGTTGATCTAAAGCGTGAACAGGTCAAAGAGATCGAACATAAGTGCAACACTTACAAAGAGTTACAGAAAAAAGTACAACGTATCCAATTAGATCAAGGAGAGCTCGCGGAGATTATAGCAAAAATAGCTGATGAAACATTTCATCTGAAGGGCTTAGCACGATCGGTTGATAGACTAACCCATCAGCAGGAAATCAAAAAGTTAGCCGTTGACGAACTAGAGGCCAGACATCAGCGCCAGCAACTAGAAGCCAAATACGAAGATGACCGAGAGGCATTGGTGGAGAATCATCCCTGCCCATTGTGTGGATCTGAGCAGCATCCATTAGTCACGCACTATACCAATGTAGTCAGTCAAACGGCAGAAGAACTCAAGCAGGCTAAAAAGGAACTCGAGACGGTACATGAGGAAGGAATTGAAAAACAGACCACCATCAAGTCCACTCAAAAACAACTAATCGAATTAGAAAATAAGATGTCTTCATTGACGGAAACCAATGAATTGGCTTTAGTGGAACTCCAATTACTAGGTCAGACGGTCAATGTTGACCTTGATTTGAGAGTGATCGCAGCTCGTTCATTTGTCTCAGATGCTCAGCTGTTACTGCATGCGTCAGAAGAGGAGCTTCAAATCTTGATTGTGAAGGAGAAAAAACAACAAGATTACACTACATTAGCTACGTTGCATTCAGCTGCTAATAAAGCCAAGCAAGCAGCGGATGTTTATAAGAATGAAGTCACCCCTTACAGCGAAATCATTGGAAATGCGAGTATCGCAAAGCTTAAAGAAGCTGCTCAAGGGTATGAGGAGAATAAATCTCAGCTTCAGCAGCTTCAGTCCGAATTACAAACCATTGAAAAGACCGACGAGTTAATTACGCAATCACTTGCAGATAATGAAACTGTCGCGGCTCAGAAAGAATCGTCTTTGGCTGTCTTATCCAAGCGTTTAGTACTAAAACAAAAACAGAGAAATGAGGAGTTTGGGACCAAAGACCCTGAGGAAGAACAAGCTAACTTGGTCCGATTTATTGATGCAATCAAGACCAATCATCATGCTGTTAAAGTTAAAGATGCGCGCTTATCAGAAAGTATTCAATCATTAGGGACAGCTCTGTCATCATGGAAGAATGATCTAAAAGAGAAACAAGGAAAATATGAGATCAGCACTGCGCAGTTATCCAATGTAGCTAAGCAGCTGAGCCTCAAATCTATTAACGAATTACGCGGTTGTCTATTATCTGTCGAAAGGGTAGAAGAGATCGAAGAAAAGGACCGAACATTGGACCGTAAAAAAGAAACTGTTTCAGCAGATGTTGCACGATTATCCAAAGCGATTGAGGACCAAACAATCAATTTGCCAGAAGACTATGAACATGCCATAGCCAATGAGTTGTTGACCTCATTGGCCTCAAAGCAAGAAGCGCTGATTAAAAGAATCAGTGAGATCGAGTTTAAGCTTAAGAGTAATAAAGAAAACGAATCCAAGAATCAAAAGCTTCGTATCGAAATTGACAAGCAGAAGTCAATATTTTCCAAATGGAAAAAGTTATCTGAATTGATCGGTTCGGCAGATGGAAAGGTCTTTAGCATATTTGCGCAGAACTTGACACTGCAACACCTCATCTTTCTCGCCAATAGACACTTAAGTACCTTGAGTGATCGATATGTCCTGATCAAAGATGCCAATGATGATAAGAAGGAAGATATCTACATTCGTGATCAGTGGCAAGGCGATACAGAACGCTCAGTGTCTACTTTGTCAGGTGGAGAATCTTTTATCGTTAGCTTGGCGTTGGCGTTGGGACTCTCAGAAATGGCCAGCAAAAATGTCAAAATAGAAAGTCTTTTTATTGATGAAGGTTTTGGAACATTGGATCAAAATACATTGGAGACCGTGTTGACTGTCCTAGAGCAATTGCAATACAAATCGTCTTGTAGTATAGGTGTCATATCACATGTAGCGCAACTCAAGGAGCGGATTACGACGCAGATTGTACTAGATCTTAATGCTGCTGGACATAGTACCATAAATGTTATGGGTTAATATTTTGAACCTAACCCACTACGTGCTGTAAGCATCATTAATTTAATACCACCGTATAGGTAACTATTCGGCGATGCTTGCTCCTTTTACAATCAATAAAGGTGACCAATTTTAAAAAAGCCAATGCTCCCTATTAAGGGATCGCATTGGCCTTTCAAGCTAGATATGTTAGTCAAGTGACGCATCAAACAATGACAGATCAATTCCAGGAATTACATTGATGGCATTTTTATAATAAATTTTCTGCAAGACAGAATCGGGGAGAGCCAAGCCATACATTTTCCAATGAGCATGGCGCTTTCTGTAATAATCGAAATACTCGTCGTTGGTTTCCAATACTCTGAAATAGGTATAATACTCTTCCTTTTTATAGGTGTCTTTTCCCATTAATACCCTGTCCTGATAATTGATTAACCATGCTCTGGCTGTGATTGGTTGTCGGCCTAATTCAGCCAAAACTGCACCTAATTCGGTGTACACATTCGGCATTTCATCTAACAACTTCCCAAGTCTTGCTAGATCATTACCAAACCAACCCAAATGAGCCGCGATAAATTTAGTCTCAGGATGTTTCCGAAACATATTATGCTGCTCAGCCATTATTTCCTCGAAAGAAGGGTTGTTTTCCGGGTCTTTGTACCTACTCGGATACTGCTTGAGCTCTAAAAATCGCTCATTATTTTTATCTTTTGGCAACCAAAAAGAAGCTGGTTCCCCTGTATGGATCAAAATCGGAATTCCCAACTCGCCACATTTGGCCCAGATAGGCGCCAATCGAGGATCATCGACTTTTATCCTTTTTCCTTCATTATCAGTTTCGGTGAGCCCTAAGTTTTTATATACTTTAAGGCCTTTTACACCTAATCGTACAGCCTCTTCCATCATGGTAAGCGTTTCATTTGGCCAACCTTCATCATCCAATTGTTCAAAATCAATATTCATAAAAAGTGCGAATCGATTGCCGTACTTTTCATTGACATTGTCAAGTGACCATTCGAGGTATTTTCCTCTAAAACCGCTCAAATTTACCATGACCGACATATTCAAGTCATCCATGTCTTTGACCAATTCATCCAGGTTTTGAACTGGCATAGTAAACTGATGATTATGAACATCGATGAAAGGAAACTTGGCCCTCGTAAGCAGGTGCTCTTGGACTTGTAGTGTAGAGAGGGGCTCATATTCTTCAATATCCATGACATTTAATCGATATTGAATTTTGCCTATCATCCAATAAGCCAGACCTAGAAATAATAAAATTGAAACGGGCAGTAGTACCCATTTCTTTTTAGAGAATGCCATGTGCTATTGTAGTGCTACTGGGACAGTAAAGAGGGTTTGATCCCAACTAAAGTTAATAGTCGCACCAGTATCGGTCTCACTAAAGTCAATGGTGAATGTCTCCACTTCAGAAGCTGTTTTTTCAACTGGAGCATCGACCATCACTACGTCTAATTCATGATCTGCTTCCGCTACACCAAAGAAAACATCAATCTCACTGTTTAAGGAAACGCTAAACGCATTGGAACCAGGCACGGCATACATGCTATATGTCCCTGCTTTTACTGGCTCCCCGCCAAAGGTAACATCCTTGTTGAAAGTGATTTCTGTAGCTGCATTTGCACCCAATCTCCAGTATTTTCCAAAGGGTTGAAGCGCACCATCTTTTTCCCCACCAAATATAAGTCTACCTCTTTTTGATGGCTGACAATAGGTAATTGTCATGGCTAATCCTCCTTGATTGTACGTAGCAGTCGTTGGTGGACTGGCAGGTGTGGCGATAAATAAGCCATAAACAACCCACAGAATGAAAAGGAGCACGACTACTCCGAGTCCAATTAAAATTTTCTTTTTCATGATTTTCTTTTTTAGTTTTTGAATGTACGCATTATATTTTGGAAGAATCTGTAATGTTTTTTTTGGTTTCTAATCCAGAAAAACTTGGATAATTGGTTTTATGTTCAATACTCAGTATTCCACAAAACACTGTTTCGTTATACGATAGAAGGTTTGTGGTGTCCTGTCAGAAATTTACGGGGGAAATAATTCTTGCTTTTAAAGGGACGGTCGACTAATGGGAAGAAAAGAGTTTAATTCATAAATGCCACGGCAAGATTTAGTTTACCGCGCTGCATAGCCTTTTTTGGTATCCTCGAATTCCACTTCTTGGGTACTCTTTCCCGATGCTCGCATTGAGCAAAAAGCAATGATCAGCCTTCCTATTTCGCGAACTTCCTTCGAGGTTCTTAATTTAATGAAGGTTTTGAGCAGTTTATAAATGTGTAAACCATAGATGGGCTAAACATCCGTTGGTTTATAATATTTTTTCTTCAGCCAAAAGGCCACTTTTACCAAAAGGATCAATGCTGGTACTTCTACCAATGGACCAATCACTCCGGCAAACGCCTGACCTGAATTAAGACCAAAAACTGCAATCGCTACTGCAATGGCCAATTCAAAATTATTCCCTGCTGCCGTGAAGGCTATAGCCGCCGTTTTATCATATTCAGCACCCATTGCTTTACTCACGAGAAAACCGATCAAGAACATTATGGAAAAGTAGATCAATAGCGGAACGGCAATTCTTACAGCATCCATTGGGATTTGAACGATCAAATTACCCTTTAAAGAAAACATCACGAAGATTGTAAAGAGCAGCGCAATCAAGGTTAATGGAGAAATGGTTGGGAGGAAGGTTGTATTGTACCATTCTTCCCCTTTCAATTTGACTAATAGGAACCTGCTCGACATACCTGCCACAAAAGGAATACCTAAATATATGGCCACACTTTCGGCAATGGTAACAATGGATATGTTGACAATAGCTCCTTCAAAACCAAAATAAGGAGGTAAAACCGTAATGAACAGCCAAGCATAAAAACTATAAGCGAATACCTGAAAGATACTGTTCAAGGCTACCAGACCTGCTCCATATTCGCTACTTCCTTCGGCCAAATCATTCCATACCAATACCATTGCAATGCAACGAGCGAGTCCAATTAAAATGAGTCCAACCATGTATTCTGGGTAACCTTGGAGAAAAACCAAGGCTAAAATGAACATGAGCACCGGACCAATAATCCAGTTAAGCACCAATGAGATTGAAAGGATTTTCACATTCCTGAATACTTTGGGCAATAGTTTGTAATCTACTTTTGCTAACGGGGGGTACATCATCAAAATGAGCCCTATAGCTATAGGAATGTTCGTGCTACCGCTGCTGAAGGAATTAATAAACGATGAACTTGAAGGAAAAAAATAGCCTAAACCCACGCCAAGAACCATGGCAAGAAATATCCATAGTGTAAGATAACTGTCAAGAAAACTTAATTTTTTACTGTCTGGAGACATAACTAATTTTTTATTTGAGAAAATACATAGAACATTTCGGAAGCGATTTGCATGGATCGTGCATCATACTTTGCTGCTTCTTGTGGCGTATCGTCAAATTCCTTGGGGTCATCATAGCGAACAGGAATGCGTTTTTCTGTTCCGGGAATAAGCGGGCAATTTTCATCAGCATGAGAACAAGTCATCACTGCTGCAAATTGATCGGCACTATTCATTGGGTCGTCGAAAAGTTTTGAAAAGGCGATTATAGGCTCACCGTCAGAGGAATTTGAAATAAAATAGCAAGGATTAGTTTCGCCTTTAAACGAGACTTCAAAACCACTTCTTTTGATTGATGATACGGCGCGTTGATTAAATGCAGTTACTTCCACACCGCCAGAATAGCAATTGGCTGGTATGCCAAAATAATCAGCTGCTGTCTGTGCCCAAATTTGCGAAAACTGACTCCTGCGTGAATTGTGGGTGCAAATGAAGTTGAGGTTTATCGCGTTTCCATCATCTATCTTCTCTTGGATATAATTGATCAATGGTTGAAGCACTATTTTACGCTCTTCTGGAATGGATTGCTTGCGTACTATTGCGATAGTGGAAGAAAGATTTGAAAACATGGACATACTTTGTGCTTTTGTAATGTTAGCGGATGAATTTAACAACAGCCTGAACCCGGCGCGCAACTACTTCCCTGACCATCAATCTCAGAAAGATTGATTTTTAGCTTTTCTGATTGCGCTCCCGGCTTTTCGGCAAATACGGTAATGCTAAAAATGCCTGTTTCTCTTTTATTGTAGTCTTCTATTTCCTGAGCGGATAGGTATTTGCTCAGAATATCGGTTGGAATGGTAATAGGCTTTTCCTTTTGAAGGGTAATGTTCTCAAATCCAGCATCCTTAATGTATTGTAGGTATTCGCCCTTCTGGATCGCACCAGCAACACAACCGGCATACATCTCCGCATCCTCACGCAATGCCTTGGGTAAACTGCCCAGAAGTACGATATCCGAAATGCTAAAATGTCCTCCCGGTTTCAGCACTCTGAAAATTTCATTAATGACCATTTTCTTATTGGGTACCAGATTGAGTACACAATTACTGACAACCACATCAGCCACATTATCACTCACCGGCATTTGGTCAATGTCACCTTCGCGGAACTCCACATTGTTATATCCCAACTTCTCAGCGTTTGCGCGGGCTTTTTGCACCATAATTGGTGTGAAATCAATGCCTATTACCTTTCCTTCAATGCCTGTTTCATGTCGAGCAACAAAGCAATCGTTACCCGCACCAGCGCCTAGATCGATGACTGTATCACCGTTTTGAATTTTGGCAAACTGGATAGGTAACCCACATCCCAAGCCCAAGTCAGCTTCTTCTATATAGCCTTCTGTTCCGGTATAATCATCCATCATGATGTTGTAGACCTTGTTGGTTGGAGTCGTCGCACCACAGCATGAGGCGGCATTTTCCAGTTTTCCCTGTTCGGCTATTCGAGCATATCGCTCCTTCACCATATTTTTTAATTCTTGTTCTTGTTCCATGACTTTATGTGATTATAGAAAGACGATATCCTTTTTTTTAGCAACAATCCCCTGATAAAGGAGATTCAAATTGATTGAAGATCTCATAGAACTGGCCTTTGATCTCCGCCCAGCGCACCGGATTGATACAGTAACTTATCCTTGATCCTTCAATAGTGCCTTGAATAATACCAATATCTTTCAACTCTCGAAGGTGCTGACTAATAGTCGCTTGAGCCAAACCCAATTCTTGAACCAAATCTCCGTTGATGCAGGCGTTGGCCTTCAGTAAATATTGAATGATGGCAACACGCGCAGGGTGGGAGAATGCCTTCGCTGAAATGGCGATTTCATTCTGTGCTTCCGAAAAAAGGTCTGTTCTAGATACGCCCATATTTATTGGTACTTATTTTTGGTCTTTATCTAATCATCAAAAAATGATCTCCATCGCAAATATATCGTAATATTACGATATTGCAATGCGTTTGTTGTCTGGTACAAGAATATTTGGATTATGTGCTGCAAAATAATAGTCAGCAGTTGATGATTCTTGTGTTATTCCTGTGTGTCCTTCTTTTCAGGAAACGGCATGTTGCGAAACAGCTCTTGGAAGAGCATGAGCGTTGAAGGATACTGATCATTTCTTTAAAACCGTCATTCCTGTGCAGGCAGGAATCTCATCAAAAATGGTTTTAAGATGTCGCTTTGCTTGTGGTTGTCACCAAAACACTAAATCAAGATCCTTAACAAGTATAAATCGGTGGTACGATTGACCTGAAGTAGAATAAAGACGTAATAAATGCGTGATGCAGACCATAAAACTGGAAACACGGATTAAAGGATTTCTCGGATTTGAATAGGTTAAGAATCTGTTTTATCCGCGTCATCGATGAAAATCCGTGATGCAGACGATTAATTTGGATCAAAGTCTATTTATCACAAATTTTTCAATAGTAAATCTCAGCTTCTGTTCTGTGAGTCATAGAGCAAGGAATAGTTCAATCTGAAAACCAGACAGGTCTCGAAGACCTGTCTGGTTTGCCCACGAGAAGATCCTTGCCATCACTAGTGGAAGAGCTTTATTAAACAGGTTACTTGGAGTAACCTGTTTAATGTCTATTCTCTGTAAATCACCATTGATCATTTTCAATATGTTGAGCAGGCATATCATGAAATAGGAAGTCCTCTGCTAATAAGTCCCGATGCTGGTGCCTACAAACAAACGCATGAGATTGCAGAGAAATTGACTACTGACTTGATA
>JBLIIJ010000030.1:0-39538 GCA_047635055.1 Cyclobacteriaceae bacterium
TGATCATTCTGTCCTCAAATGTGCTGATGACATTGAGTCTTAGATTGTGGCCACCAGGATATTTCTGACCAAAACCTTCTATTTCCTTTATCAAGTTTTCGTTTACATCATTGAGTCGCATTTGTAACTCAATGCCTTTGGTGAATTTCTCTCTGATTTCGTCTAAAGGCTCAATGGTACGTATTTTAAACTCCAAGTCATCACTTTTCCAGCGCGGCATAGCACTACCAACAATGTATAAAAACCACCCCGTTTCCAGATAAGGTTTGAAGTTGATATAGTCTTGAGAGAACAAGAAGAAGCTATGGTTGTCATTGAAATCTTCCAAGGTGAATTGACCAAATGGTTTACCTGTTTTGGTCGTTCGATGTTGGACACTGCTCACAATTCCTCCTAAGCGCAGCTCCCTTCCTTTAATAGCATGAAGGTCTACCATTAAGCCGAGATGGCCATTTGTGAGATAGTCGATTTCAAACTTGAATTGATCGAGCGGATGACCGGAAATATACAATCCGACCATTTCTTTTTCAATATTTAGTTTTTCTATTTCACCGTATGGCTCTATTCTCCCAACTCTCGGCAGCATAGAAACAGATCCCGCTTCACTTGCACCGCCAAAAAGAGACACCTGATTGGACTCTTCTTCTTGCTGCATTTTGTTAGCATATCGAATGGCTTTTTCAATAACCGTAGTACCGTCTTGATCAGGATCGATATACTGCCGCCTATGAAACTCCTCAAAGCAATCAAATCCACCAGCTTTTGCTAAACTCTCGAATGATTTTTTATTTACCGACCGTAGATTTACACGAGTGGCAAACTCGAAAATATCTTTAAAATGTCCTTTTTCGTCTCTTTTATCAATGATTTCTAATACCGCAGATTCGCCAGTTCCCTTGACGGCTCCCATGCCAAAGCGAATTTCGCCTGCTTGATTGACCTCAAAGTTGAGCCCTGACTCGTTGATGTGTGGACCTAAAACGGGAATACTTCTGTTTTTACATTCTTCCATGAAGAAGCTCACCTTTTCAATATTACTCTGATTGTGGGTGAGGACGGAGGCCATATACTCCGATGGGTAGTTGGCTTTGAGATATCCAGTATGGTATGCGACAACAGAATAGCAGGTACTATGCGATTTGTTAAAGGCATAGGCTGCAAATGCTTCCCAATCTTTCCATATTTTCTCAAGCTTTGCTTCATCGTGACCTTTTTCGATAGCCTGACCAATGAATTGCGGCTTCATCTTGTCGAGTACGTCACGTTTTTTCTTACCCATGGCTTTACGCAAAACATCAGCTTCACCTTTTGTAAATCCAGCTATTTTTTGCGAAAGAAGCATGACTTGCTCTTGATAAACCGTAATTCCATAGGTTTCCGCAAGATATCCTTCCATGTCGTCTAGGTCATAAACGATTTCTTTTCGGCCATGCTTTCTGTCAATAAATTCAGGAATGTACTCCATCGGTCCTGGACGGTAGAGTGCGTTCATGGCAATAAGGTCTTCCAGTTTATCTGGCTTTAAAGCACGTAAATGCTTCTGCATACCAGGAGACTCAAACTGGAATGTACCATTAGTTTCTCCTCGCTGATAAAGCTCGTATGTCTTTTGGTCATCGAGTGGGATTTTATCTACATCGATCGCTATTCCATGACGTTTTCGTACATTTTCTATTGCCGTTTTGATAATGGATAGGGTTCTTAATCCTAAAAAATCCATTTTCAACATACCTGCATCTTCTACAACGGAGTTGTCAAACTGCGTGACATACAAGCTGGAATCTTTCGCTTTGGCCAACGGAACGAAATTGGTCATATCACTTGGCGTGATAATGACACCACATGCGTGAATTCCTGTATTCCTCAAGGAACCCTCAAGAATCACGGCTAGATTTAGCACTTGAGCGGGGAGGTCCTTCCCATGCTTTATTGCTTCAAGTTCTTTGACCTCCTTAAAAGCGTCTTTAAGTTTAATACCTGGCCTTTCCGGAATGAGTTTGGCAATGGCGTCTGTTTCAGGTAATGGAAGTTCCATCACTCTACCTGCATCGCGAATGGCCGATTTGGCCGCCATTGTACCGTAAGTAATGATTTGCGCTACTTGTGTAGAACCGTATTTTTTCACTACATAATCAATAACTTTTTCTCGCCCTTCATTGTCAAAGTCAATATCAATATCGGGAAGTGATACTCTATCAGGATTCAAAAAACGCTCAAAAAGGAGGTCATATGCAATTGGATCTACATTGGTGATACCAATACAATAGGCCACAGCAGAACCTGCCGCCGATCCACGACCGGGACCAACAGCGACACCAATTCTCCGCGCTTCTGAAGTAAAATCTTGTACAATAAGGAAGTACCCAGGATATCCAGTATTTTCAATGGTTTTCAACTCGAAATCCAAACGCTCTCGAATTTCATCCGTGATCACTTCATAGCGATTTTCGGCACCCAAATAAGTCAAATGTTTTAAATAACCATTTTCACCTCGCTTTCCTCCATCTGTTTTGTCTTGAGGATCTAGAAATTCTTCTGGAATATCAAACTCAGGCAATAGCACGGAACGCTCTAGCTTGTAAGCTTCCACTTTATCAACGATCTCGGTAATGTTCTCAATGGCTTCCGGAAGATCCGTGAAGGCCTTTTTCATCTCATCCTGAGATTTGAAATAGTATTTCGAATTTCTTAAGCCCGGGCGAAAGCCTCTTCCACGCCCAATCGGTGTACTTTGCTTTTCGTTCTCTTTGATACAAATAAGTACGTCATGGGCTTTGTTATCTTCTTCTTTTAGATAGAAAAGCTCATTGGTAGCGACCAGTTTTACCTCATGCTTTCTAGCTAGGGCTACTAGAATTCCGTTGAGGTGATTTTCGTCATCGAGATCATGCCGGTTGATTTCGAGATAGAAGTCATCGCCAAAAACACCTTTCCAATAAACGAGGGCTTCTTCTGCTTGAGTCTCACCGACATTAAGTACCAAATTGGGAATTTCTCCAAACAAGCCGCCACTTAGGGCCATGACACCTTCGGAATATTGCTCAATTAATGCTTTATCAATCCTTGGATATAAACCATAATTACCCTCTATATAGGCTAGAGAACTAAGCTTCACCAAGTTGTCATAGCCTTTTTTGTTTTTGGCTAAAAGAACCTGCCGAAATCGACGATCTGGATCATCTTTTGTGAATTGCAATCTTTTACGATCAACAGCCACGAAAAATTCACAACCAACAATTGGTTTTATGTCTGCAGCGAATGCTGCTCTTACAAACTTGAAAGCACCAAACATATTACCCAAATCTGTCAAACCGACAGCAGGCATATTCATTTCTTTGGCTTTGGCAACTATCGACTGTACGTCTGGTGTTGCTTGCAGTACGGAGAATTGTGAATGTACATGAAGATGAGAAAACGCACCCTTAATATCCTTAACGGCTACTTTTTTTGTCCCGGTCTTTCCTGCTGACTTTTCTCTGAGATTTTCAAAGTTTGCTGCGGCCAAATCCGGAGCATCATAAACAATGGCAGACTTATCCGTGTCATCATGAGGCGGTATGATGCCTCTTTTAAGACATTCAAAAAATGCTTTGGCGGTAGCATCTACATCGTAAGCAGCATCATGTGCATCACCGAAACCTTCTCCAAAAAGTTTCTCGTAAAGCTCGATAAGCTTTGGCATTTTTAATCGACCACCAATACCACCTTTGAGCTGTGTGAATTCTTTAGTCTGCGTACTGGTATCTAGGTTTGGATAGCCTTCAAGTAGATTTTCAACACCATTTCGTAAATACTCCGCACCGATTATTTTATTATCAAACTCGATATTGTGCCCTACAAGGGCTTCTGCTTTTCTTAAGTCCTGTGTGAAAATATCGAGAACTTCACGAAGGTCGCTTCCTGTGTCTAAGGCACGTTGCGTAGAGATACCATGGATTTTTTCAGCATTGAAAGGGATGGTAAAACCGACAGGCTTTACAACATAATTGCCTTGTGAAAGTAGCTTTCCTGAATGGTCATGGAGCTGCCATGCAAGCTGAACGAGTCTTGGCCAGTTGTCAAAATCAGTTAAAGGGGCAGACTTACTTCTTGGTAAACCGGTGGTTTCCGTATCAAATACGAGGTACATAATCGAATGCTTGTTGGTGGTATTATTGACGTCACACGCGTCAATCAAATCAACTTACAAACTAATCAAAACGAGCGCAATTTTGGTTCAATTATGTAGAGAAAATTGTTACGATAAAGATAAATTTCTATGTTCAACGAGCGGCC
The DNA here is from genome assembly GCA_047635055.1 of Cyclobacteriaceae bacterium. Classification (GTDB taxonomy): domain Bacteria; phylum Bacteroidota; class Bacteroidia; order Cytophagales; family Cyclobacteriaceae; genus JAVJRN01. The sequence goes on from JBLIIJ010000030.1 coordinate 4,276, forward strand.
TAGACAACAAGCTTAGTTCACTTTTTAATTGATGTAATACGCTATGACTTCACAGTCAATTATATAGAGAATCACATCAATAGAAAAAGGCTACTTTTCATTGAAAAGTAGCCTTTGGAATATCGCATGATATTTCTTTCAAGACTTATTCATCTTTTAATGTTTCCGCGGGGTTGATCACTGCGGTAGATATTGATCTATGTGCAATGGTGATTAATGCAATAATCATCGTGAGACCAAAGGCTACTGCGAAATAGCGAATACCCAAGTTGATGCTGTAAGCATAAGACGCTAGCCATTGACCTGAAAAATAGTAGGCGAGCGGTGCGGCTATGGTGAAAGCCACAACAGTCAATAAGATAATTTCCTTTGAAAAAAGACCAAGAATACTGAATATACTGGCGCCAAGTACTTTCCTCACGCCAATTTCTTTGGTGCGGTTTATTGCGATAAATGAGATTAGGCCATACAAGCCTAAGCAGCCAATGACAATAGAAATGATGGAGAAAATACGCATTAACGTAGCGGTTCTTTTTTCTTTCTCATAATACTGAGCGAGCTCCTCATCGAAAAAATCATAGTCAATCACATATTCAGGATAGACATGCTCCCATGCATTTCGAAACTGATCTAAGCCCGTTTCAATGGCCGATGTTGAGGCCAATTTGAATGACATACCGTAAAATACACGTGGTTCATAGATCAATAAAACGAAATCTATAGGCTCGTCAAGTGACTGAGAATGAAAGTCCTCCATAATTCCAACGATCTGTTTATCTCCATTCCAACCAGTATCAAGGTTCTCTCCAATGGCTTTTTCATAGTTGTCTTTAAACCCTATGAGGTCCGCTATTTTTCTATTGACAACAATGACATTACTGCTATCTCCTTTTCTCAATTGTCTACCAGCAAGGAGTTGTAATCCGAATAAGTCGAAATAATCTTCATCTACACATTTAAAATTACCATGATATGATATTTCAGAATTCAAAGGAGCATAGTCAAAATGGGAATGCGAGTTATTATTACCGGTTGGCTGACTCAACATAAAGCTGACCTTATCAATAGCTGGACTTGAAACCATTATTTCTTTAAATCGATCCATTTTGACTTTGTCTTGATCGGGCAAATAGCTATTAACGATCGAGTCTTTATCAAATCCTAACCCCACACTTGCAAAAAAATCCATCTGCGCAGTGACAACCAAAGTGCCAATAATCAAAAATTGAGAAATGGAGAATTGCAGTATTACCAACCCCTTTCTCAAGGAGAATCCAGAGGTCTTGTGATTACTCAATTTACTTTTTAATGCTTGAATGGTATTCATTCTGGCGAGTAAAAAAGAGGGGTAAAAACCGGAAATCGCACTGACAGTGATCAGTAATCCAAGAGCAAATAAAACGATCATTGGGTCATGAAAAAGATCCAAATAAAGTCGGTAACCAATGACATCTTCCATGAATATGAACATGATTTCGGTAAGGGCGAGGGAGACCACTAATCCGAAAAAGGTAATCATTGATATCTCAGACATAAATTGACCAACCAACTGTTCTGCTCTGCTGCCAATAGCTTTTCTAATCCCAATCTCTTTCGCACGATTGGCCGCTTGCGCTGTGGCCAGATTGATGAAATTAATGCTAGCGGTAAGTATGAGGAACAAGCCAATCACGCCGAGTGCGTACAAAAAATCCATTGATACCGTTTCAGCATAAGCACCTATCTCTGGATTAAAATGAATATTAGCTAAAGACTGCAATTTGTATCTACGTCGAGCAGTTTCTTCTTCACCGATATATTTTTCAATCATAGCTGGGAATTGCTCGTTTATTGCTGCTATGTTTTGTTCCGATCCGAGTAAGACATAAGTATTTGTTCCGGAGCTTGTAGAATTCCATTCTTTGCCATCTCCATAGTATGCATTACAATGTTTTAATCCATCATACTCAAATAGGTAGTCAAACTGCAAATTGCTAGACTTTGGGAAGTCTTTTATCACACCCGTTACAGTAAAGTCATTTTTATAATTGACTATTTTGCCAATAGCCACATGCTCTTCCCCTTCTTTTAGTTTGAAAAGGGTACGTGCGCCTGTTTCACTTAGCACCACGGTATTGGGTTCTATAAGTGCCGAGTTGTGGTCTCCTGCAATCCATTGTGTTGTGAAAATTTCGAAGAAGTCTTGTTCAACAAAGGCGATTCCATTATCAATAAGAAACTTATCGAGTTGACCTTTTTCGTTGGTTATATCGAGTTGATCTCCACCGCCCGAATAAGTTCTGGTAACTTTTAAAACGTCAGTAAAATCCTCTCTTACCGCTACGCCAAGAGGATGCGGGTTTCCCATTCCTTTTTCTACCCTGTCAGGATATACACTTTCACCATAAACTCTATAAATATTCTCGTAGTTTTCCTGATGTTTATCAAAGCTGAATTCATAACGAATGACCTTGAAAATAACCAATGAACAACCTAAGCCTAGAGCGAGCCCAATAATGTTGATAAAAGTATAGGCGCTATTTTTCTTGAGTGTTCGAAGCGCAGTTATGATATAATTTTTAAGCATCAGTCCATATTAGATTCGCTTGTCGAATTCCAAGAGTAGTGCCAGTATTGTAAGTATTTGACAAACAATAGATTAGAAATATTTTGTCTAGTAATTGATGATAAGTGAACACCTTGTTGTTTGTTTTTAATACAGATTGAGCGCTTTTATCCATTGGTGTAAAAATAGCGGTGATCTTTAATCTATTGATATTTAAAGCCTAATTTAAGCTTGAAATTTGACTGTATGATGAATATTGAAAGTGAGGGTTAATCAATCAGACAAGCAAGACTTTACCAATAAATGAAAATTAAAGGCAGCATATTAATAGTGGATGATGATGAAGCTGTATTAAGTACGGCTCGTTTGTTTTTAAAGCAAAAATTTGAATTTGTGCAGACCATCAATCATCCTGACCTTTTTGATGCAGTAATGCGAAGTACAACATTTGATTTGGTGCTTCTCGATATGAATTATAAGAAAGGAGAAAGCGATGGCGCTGTTGGGTTGAAACTTATCAATCATGTGCTGAGAAATTATCCTTTGATTGATATCATTGCTGTGACAGCTTATGGGGATGTAGACTTGGCGGTAGAAGCGCTAAAAAGTGGTGCTAGAGATTTTATCACAAAGCCTTGGAACAACGACCGATTGCTCGCGACCATTAACCGATTGATGGTCTCAAGTACAAATACCAAGCAAGATCAAAATGATGATGACGCAATCATAGGTCAATCGCCGAAGTTGCAGCACGTGCTAGATGTAGTAAAAAAGGTAGCTCCAACGGATGCCAATGTGCTCATTTTGGGGGATAATGGTACTGGAAAAGATTTGCTTGCGCAAAGAATTCATGATCAATCAAACAGAAAGAACAAGCCATTTATTAAAGTCGATTTAGGTGCTTTAGTAGTGTCTATTTTCGAGTCAGAGCTATTTGGACATAAGAAAGGCGCATTTACCGATGCAATCGAGGATCGCATTGGTAAAATAGTACTTGCTGATGGAGGTACGCTTTTTTTGGATGAAATAGGAAATATCAGCCTAAGCCAGCAAGCCAAATTATTAACCGTCTTGGAAAGTAAGACTGTAACGAAGGTAGGTTCAAATGAGCCTCAGGATATTGATATAAGAATTATTTCTGCAACCAATGCTAACATCGAGCATTTGATCGAGGAAGGTCATTTTAGACAAGATTTTCTGTACCGAATCAACACGATTGAAATCAGACTTCCAGCGCTAGCAGAACGAAAGGAAGATATTCGTTTCTTGGCCAAGCATTTTTTAAAAACTTATAAACACAAATACAAAAAACTTTATTTGAAAATTAGTGAGGAGGCGATAGCACTATTAATTGATCATGATTGGCCTGGCAACATTCGAGAATTGAGTCATGTTTTGGAAAAGACAGTCATCATGGCTGAAAAAGCCTTGATTTCACCAGCTGATATCCATGTGTCTGGTCAGATTAATGAAGATGATAAGGATAATTTGAATCTTGATGCGATGGAAAAGCGTCTTATTCTCAAATCCTTAAAAAAGAACAAAGGAAACATTACCCATGCAGCGAAAGATCTGGGTATTGACAGGCAAGTACTTTATCGCAGACTAGAGAAACATGGTTTATAATAAATTCTACTTCAAAATATTAATCCGAGTTTTATTGATAGTGTTCATTGGTCTTGCCGGAGGTTTCATATTTCCTCGGGAAGATTTATTGTTTACTCAGCTGCTTCTGCTTTTTCTTCTTCTCGGGCTGGTTTGGGAATTGACATCATTCGTCAATCGTACAAACCAAGATTTGACTCGATTTTTGGCCTCTATAAAGGATAGAGATTTTACGGTCAATTTTAATGAATCCACAGGAAGTAGTTCATTCCAAGAGTTGGGCAGGGCGTTTAATGAACTGGCCTTTACTTTGCGTGAATTGGAGACTCACAATGAAGGCCAATCTAGATTTCTAGGTTTACTCATTGATCAAATGGAATTTGGGGTGATCAATTTTAATGAGAACGATCAAATCACGCTCATAAATAAATACGCTAGCAACATGCTACAAATTCCAAGAGTTAAAGATTGGAAAAAAATTAAAAATGCCAACACGCAAATCCTCGAAGAGTTTTTAGCATTGGAGGAGACTAAAAACAGATTGATCGAGACGAAAATAGGAGAGAAGCAACAATCATTTTCTGTGAGTGCAGCTTCTGTAATCATTCGTGAAGAACACTTTAGAATCATCACTTTTCAGGATATTCAATCGGAAATACAGCAAAAGGAAATCGAGGCGTGGCAAAGCCTTATAAGAATTCTTACGCACGAGATAATGAACTCCGTTACACCAGTTGTGTCACTTACAGATACAGTAAGAATGATACTGAGAACTGACGATGGCGACTCTAAGACACTCAACGAGCTGGAAGCGGACAACTTAGAGGATATCAACGAGGCATTAAATATTATTCATGATCGAGGACGAGGCATTATTGATTTTGTTTCGAATTATAGGAGGCTAACAAGAGTACCGACTCCCGATCCATCACTTAATTCTTCGAAAAAATTGGTAAATGGCATTTTGGCACTCATGAATACAAGCTTAACAGCCAATCGAATAAAACTAGATCTTCAGATAGATGATGTTCAATTGAACATTGATCAATCGCAAATTTCTCAGGTGCTTATCAATCTAATTAAGAATGCGATTGAGGTCATGGCAGATGAACCAAAACCTAATCATACGTTGGTATTGATTGGCAATCAAAAGGACAGCCGATATCATTTGACGATCGGCGATACAGCTTCAGGTATTCCTAAGGATAAAGTAGACCAGATTTTTGTTCCCTTTTTCACCACTAAAAAAGAGGGGAGCGGTATTGGTCTGAGTTTCTCAAGACAAATTATGCGCGCTCATGGCGGAACATTAGATTTAAAGTCCACGTCAGAAAATGGGACAGTTTTTGAGCTGGTTTTTTGATTAAAAAATGATTTTCGAGGGAGACTGATGCGAGACTAAGTGCGGTTTATATAAACCAGCTTTTCATTGTCATATTTCTGTACTGACTTCACAAAATCCCTAAAGGAGTCATAGGAATCCGCAGAATATGTTCCATTGTAAAATTCAAATTTCCGAACATATATCTTCATGCCATTTTCACCAGAGTAAGAGCGATGACTGTATGTTCCAAATTCAGTATCCAACGCTTTCGATTTAATATCTTTTTCGATATAAATGCCCTTAGGGTAATTCACTCGAATAGTATCTATTTGAGTAAATGGATAGTTTATATGAATAGGATTCAATCGCGCTATTTTTGGCAGCTTTGTTATTTGGAATTGAGTGAGCAAAAATGGATTAAAGAAAATCCTATCTCCAGATTTTTTACCAATGCCCTTTATCTCTGAGTCTAATTCAAAACTAGCTTCAGGTATTGAGGAATCGTTGGGACCCTTTATTGTGTAATTATTAATATTCATTTGGCCCCAATGATGATTGTCCACAAGCCAGTTCGCTTGCTCTTCTTTGGTCATCAAATAGACGCGTTCAAAGTTGTCATTCTCTATTTCCATTCCTTTGAAGGATCGAATGATATTTAAATCAGCATTCCCATCTTTATCGAGATTTATTACTGCGGTCGTTTGTTGAGTGTTGTCCGTGAGACTGTAGGATTTTGTGTTGATGAGTTTACCGCCATCTTCCGTGATCATTAGCGCTTTTCTATTCCCAGTGAAAGTGCCAAGGTTACCAAAGGGGTTCGTTTGGGAGGTACATTCTAGCCAAACAGTATCTTTCTCCAGCGGGACAGTGAGAATAATGTGATTGAAGTAATCATCGGGAAAATCAGGGAACAATATCTGAGGATTACTTCCACCATAGACTAAAGTGTAATAGGATTTAATACCAATACCTGAAAGTAAGCACTGGGTGTAATATGACAATGCTTTGCAATCACCAAACTTATTTTTGTGAACAAAACCGGTTTCAAATGGCTGCATACCGCCAATGCCGAGCTGTATACTCACATAATGGGTGTTTTTTTGGACGTATTTATATACTCTTCGTATGGAGTCAACTTTACTTGATGCGCCATCAACTAGATTGAAAATGGGCCTCAGGTCTTCGTAGGTCAACGTGTTTCTTAGTTTATTCAATTCCCAGTTCCAACTGCCAAATGATTTCCAACTAGACATATCACCCGTGTGTCCATCCAACTGAAATTTCGTAGGGGCTAAAAAAACGATAGGACTTCTGTCCACATAGGAGGAAAACGGTTCGTAATTATATGCTGCAAGGTTTTTGATTGACCAATGATAGTTATGAATATTTTCATTTTGGGAAGTGGAATCTGGTTCAATATTTAATGATTTGAACCTTAAAGGAAGATCGGCAGGACATTGTACAGAAAGGGTGGCCGAAACAACACTTTGCTTTGCCGAGGACTGTGGATACCATGATGGCATGATGTAAGAAGTTTTGTATACAATTCGATAACTGACTTCTAAAAAGTATGGATATTTCTTATGAGTGATATCCAAATACTTTGATCTACTATCTGAAGCGAGACTAAAGCTTTTTTCACTGTAGTCATTAAAGTCTTTGAGCTTATAACTTTCAACCAGCTCCTCATTTTCATCTGATATGGTCACAATTGCATATTCTATTTCTCTAAAATTATCGTACCATAAATGTATCTCAGTTTTGTCTTTTGCGAATTTGTTTTTAACCAAAACTTTATACGTTCTCTTTAGACTACTATTATGTAGGTCATTGACGATGAAGTTTGTATTGTCATAAAGAATTACCTCATTGGTATTATTCGCGAGACTATCTGGGATAATATTTGATTGCTTCTGGGTGTAGCCAGATGACGTAAAGCAAAAAAGGAAGAGAAGGGAAGAGAATATTTTCATTCGATCTTTTTGAGTACAATCAGTTCATTGTTTTTTGCTGAAACGATCTCATAAAACTTTTTTAAACCACTGTATTCCAATGAAGAAAAATAGGTTTTTGAAAGATTCATTCTGCTTATTATGCTCAATTTATTTCCAATCAGAGATGCCGTATACACGAACGAGCCTGCTTTTTCTGGTAATCTAACGATTGCTTTTTCTGGTAATTCTAGCTTATATCCGTCAGGGATAGTGATGGTAGTTATTGCTGATTCGAATATTTTGTTTGGAAAATCTATAGAGGAAACACGTTCATCACGAATAAACGGATTACTCCTGAGTACGCCATAGGGAAGTGGGTCGATATAAATCAAATCTTCGTCAGATAAGTCTGTTTGTAACTCAAATGAGTAAACAGTCTTTTCCGGATTAATAGATGGCGTGAGTTCGAAATTGACTACTTCTGAATCCACGAATGATTCAGAGAATTTCGCTACATATTCCTCTTGGCCTGATCTTTTTATACTATTCAATGTTGATATGCTATTTGATCCTTGCTCGTTTATTCTAAATGTTGAGGTTATCATCTCCTCATCGATCGTTATTTCGTTTGATATTTGACTTTTGCTTTTCCCTATTTTAAGATCGACCCATCGTCCTCCGTTTTCATTTGCTAGCCATCCATTTCCGTTTAAACACCTTTCAGGAAGCATGCCAAATGGAAGGTTTCCTGTGATGTCTAATAAGTAAAGTTTATCCTCTATCGTAGCTCCCACAATCACATAATTGAATTGATCCATATAAGGATAAACAGGATGAAGGGTGCCATTCCCACGAGTACTCAATATTATTGGATTTGCGTTTATACCTGCTTGTCGAAGAGCTGAAACCAAGGCTAAATTTAAAGCGGCCACACTTCCGGAAGCATCATTCAAGGTAGATCTATGTGATTGATCACTCGAAAATCCATAAACTTCGTTCCATGAGTTGTTTTTAAGAATCCAATAATAAATTGATTGAGCTTTTGATAATAGGTTCTCTTCGGTGATAGTATCAATGAACTCTTTAGCAAAATTCCCTTTGTTTAATTGGTCGCCAAAACTTGACCAACTCATAATTCTCTTATTGAATTTGTCATAAGTTGTCCCATAATTTTGAACTGTCTGATTAGGCAGTTTACTAGTCTGAAGTTGAAACTCAATTCTAGCGGGCAAATCAGACTTATTGGTCATAAAAGGTTCTTCTACAACAGGAAGTATATTCGTGGCATCAATTTTTTTTCTGTTACTCAAAGATTCCATCTCTCCAATACCGGTTTCTATTCTGCCCATTATTCCCGGTTTGTCGCTTGTCCACCTGTATTTAAACCGCTCGTTAGCTCTTTCTTCTATGATATTAAGTAAAACGGAATTTCCTACTTGACTAATCCGATAGTCAAAATATTCAGGTATTGTGTAAATAAAACTTGTAAACTCCACTGGGATTTCTTCTTGAAAATACCAAGTTTTTAAATTCAAGATGTAGTCAGAAGTTAGGGTGTATTTATACTCGATCACACTTCCTTCTTTAACATTAGGCATGGCGAAGGATGTTTCGGTTCGGTAGTCACTTATGCGTGTAGTGAATATTTGATCTGAGTTAAGCTTATTTTCTACAATACTTCCATTAACCAAATTGTATGTTACCGCTTTTGGTTCTCCGATTTCTTCTTTATTGCTCGATTTCAGCGGGTTATAGGTGCTGATCCTGATGTTGCCTATATCCTTAGCGGTATTTTTTAAAATTTTTCGCCTGATAAATACATCTATTTTGTATTGCCAACCTTTATCATCATTGTATTGAAAATACAATCTACCTGTCTTAGCCAATGTAAATGCTTCCGCTTCTGGATAGAAGCTGCATTCGGTTAATTGCAATTCTTCCATGGAGACTTTTCCGAATTTTATCTTTCTCTGTTGTGCAACAACATTTATTGTGGCTAAAACCAATAAAACTAAGAGCGTCCGAGTCAATGTCATAAAACTTATTATTCTTATTAAAAGCGCTAAATATAAATGAAATGTAAAGACGTTTTATAAGAAATAATAAAAAAATGGTGATTACTTAAAATGATAATAAAAAATAATCTCAATACAGCATTATTTCATAATTGGATAACTGGTCAATAAGGTTCATTGAAAAACAAAAAACTCTTCCCAAAAAGAGAAGAGTTTTGATTAAATCTGAAGAAAATTAACCTTATTCACTTCTTAGCGACTGAATAGGGTTTGCTCTTGCTGCTTTCCATGATTGAAAGCTCATCGTCAGCCACGCAATCGTTGCTGCCCCAAGACCAGCCAAAGCGAACATCCAAATTTTCAGATCCGTTCGGAAGGCAAAATCTTGAAGCCAAGAATTCATCGCGAAATAGGAGATAGGCGCAGCTAAAGCAAAAGACACCAATACTAGTTTGATGAAACTCAAAGAAAGCTTGTTGACAATGCTTGAAACACTTGCGCCAAGGACTTTTCTAATGCCTATTTCTTTTCTTTTTTGCTCTGCTGTAAAGGAAGCTAAGCCAAACAAACCAAGGCAAGCGATGAATATGGCTAAGAAGGCGAATATGCCGAACACTTCTCCTATTTGCTGTTCATTAGCATAAATTTTATTAAATCTTTCATCGAGAAAACTATGTGAAAAAGGTTGTCCAGGAGCGAGTTCGTCCCATTTATCTTTTAGGAAACTGATAGTCTGTGCATTATTATCATTATTCATTCTAAAAGCCACAAACCCTGACTGTTTTCCAAGATGAAAAAGCACAGGAGAGATTTTCTCTTTCATGGATGCAAAATGAAAATCTTCGATTACTCCTAGAATTTTGTATGATTCAATAGATGGCTGATCTCGATTATCAACATAGGTGGAAATCGTCTGACCAATAGGCTCTTGTAGTCCGAGATCTCTTACGAAAGCTTCATTTACAAGAATACCAGAACTATCAGTGGGGAAGTCTTTTGAAAAATCCCTTCCGTCTTTTATTTTCATACCAAGGGTAGAAACATAATCTGTATCTATCCAAAAATTGTGTACAATATACGTTTCAGAACCATTCATATCCACACCAGGCCAGTAAATATTGTTATTGTTTGTCGTACCTACGGGGAAGAAGCTGGACACAGTGCCAGATTCAATATTGGCGTTACGCAAGCATTCTGTCTTAAATGCGTCTATTTGGTTTTCCAAAATCCATGCGTCATGTACCATGACCACTTGATTTTTGTCAAAGCCCAATTTTTTATTTTGAATAAAAGACAGTTGATCGAAAACGATGGCTGTACCAATGATCATGATTATCGACACAGTGAATTGGAGTACCACAAGCGTACTTCTTATTCCTCCACTTTTAAAGCCAAGATTGAGCTTTCCTTTCAATGTCTCCGCAGGTAGGAACCCAGAAAGGTAAAAAGCTGGGTAGCTACCAGACAATAATCCAACAAAAACCAATATGATGGCGCTGATAATCAAAAATGGCGTGGAAGTCAGCTCCTGAATAGTCACTGCTTTACTCGTTAATTCGTTGAAGCTCGGCAAAATAACTAATGCAATTCCAAAAGCGACGAGCATCGAGATAAAAGTAATCAGAAAGGCCTCTGAGATAAACTGACCAATCAATTGAGATCTATAAGCACCCATTACTTTTCTAAGCCCTACTTCCTTTGCTCGATTAGAAGATCTGGCAGTTGCCAAATTCATAAAATTGATGATTGCCAAAAGCAAAATGAATAGGCCAATGGCTGAAAAAATGTACACATACTTGATGTCTCCGTTCGCCTCAAGATCACCCAATTTGTTTGAATAGAGGTGGATGTCTTTTAATGGAAAAAGGAAAAAGCCTACCTTATTATCATTTGCCTTAAATTCTTCGAAAGTCATATTCAGGAATTGCTTAATCTCAGGGCCAACTTTACTTTCGATAAGCTCCGGAAATTTATCTTCCAATATTGCAGGATTGGCGCCTTCGGAGAGTTTCAAATAAGTATTGAAATTGAAGCTCATCCAAAATTTATCCTTGCTGTCTTCCCTATCTTCCATAGTCAACAGTACATTGCTACTGAAATGAGTGTTTTCGGGGAAGTCAGGATAAACGCCAGTCACCTCATAATTTGTTTCGTTATCCAGAACGACCATTTTGCCAATGGGATCTTCATTTCCAAAAATCTTTGTGGCTGTCGTCTGATCAAGCACCAAAGTGTTTGGTCTGGATAAACACGTTTTCGGATCACCCGCAGTTAAAGGATAATCCCAAAAGGTGAAGAAATTAGGATCTGCATTGATCACGTTTTCCTCCTTGTAGGTTAGTTCCTCTCCTTTTCTCTTGATGTACCAATTTCCAGTTCCTCGAAATCGAAAAGCATCTTCAACCTCCGGGTAATCTTCTTTCATTGTCTTGGCGGCAGGAGCAGACATAAGTCCCGCAATGAACTCATTGCCGTTGATATTTCCGGAAAAATCCATCCGATAGATGTTATCTGCATTTTTAAAATGCTTGTCATATTTCAATTCATCGGTAACAAACAATGCGATGAATAGGAAACACGTCAGGCCCATAGAGAGCCCTAGTATGTTGATAAACGAGTAAAATTTTTGTTTAAAAATATTACGAAGGGAAATGATTAGATAATTCTTAATCATGATTAGTCGGTTTTATTTTGAGTCCTAGTGAGTTTGATGCGCCTTCTAGGGAAAAGGTTGCACCAAGGTTTTGGTATTAAGTATTAAATGGTATTATGCATTACAAGGTTGCGTTTATATTAGATTTTTTTTAATCAAATATAAGATTATGAATTATTACAGATACCTAATCAAACTATAATACATTAGGTTGTGTCTATAATTTCGAAGATAAAATTGTATAAATATGATCGTAATAATTACACGCCTTTTTACTATTCTTTTAATCATTCCATTCTGCTTAAAGGCACAGGACAAGATCGATAAATCGACCTCAATAGGGGTTAATTATTCTACCACAAAAAGCGAAGCTTTGACTTACGCTTCTCTTGTTGGTGCTGGTTCTTTTTCAGGTGGTCGAGTGGATATTTATGGGATTAGCTTATTGAAGCGGTTAAGTAAGAGAATAGACTTTGAAATAGGGGTAGAGCATGCTAGTCACGACTTTGTTTATGAAGTTTCGTCGTTTAATAGTTTAACTAACTCATTTGATGATATCAGTCGTGATGTTTCCGTTCGTCTTTGGAGCGTTCCTATTTTATTTCGGCTAAACTTATGGAAGTACTTTTTTCTTCAGTCAGGCACTACTATCGATATGGATAATTCCGACGAATCTGATTTGACCAATCAAAGTGGTCTAGGATTTAACCTTGGTCTTGGTGTAAACTATGATTTTGAGTTTGGAGGGTCACTATTTGTTGTTCCTTATGTTGAATCACATGCGTTAATCGAGTTCGATCAAGACAAGTATCCAACACGTATCACGGAAGCTGGCATAAGGATTGGTTTAATGTATAAAATTAAATAATGAGTAAGGGTGAATTTAACAGGGAAGAAATGCCGGTTGCGCTCATGACGTTAGTATATTTATTCATTTCTGTTGTCTATTGACCATAATCTGAAAATTAGCACCACGATATCTAGATTTTCTTCTTTTTAAATGTAGGATCATTGAAAACTACTGTTTCGTAATTAAAACTGTGCTTGCCTTTTTTCCCCTGATGAATTTCTGCTTTGTCAAAAAGAGTGACTCCTTGATGGGTATACCAATCAGAAAAATATATTTGAATGAGCTCGCTTTTTTTGTAAGGATTCCTTTGCGTAAAGCCGTTGAGATGTCCTTCTTTCTTATCGAAATAGAGTTTCACAGGTAGACCGAGGGGATCATTTGCAAGTATCTCCGAAGATTGTAAACTAAAATAAGAAGTGTCTTTTGTGAATTTGAAATCACTATAGCGCTGATCAAGCGCTATTATTAATTTATGAAATTCATGGACTTTCACAACACCGATCATAGCCGTTGAGATATGCCCTGCATTCTGATACGTGCTATCCAGTCCATATCCTTCGTCGTAGCTGTTAACCAAGGCTGTGAAAGGAGACTTATAAGTGTATTCTTGTTCAAAAAAAAGATAGGGCTGATCCATGGCAGATTCTGTTAATGTGGAATATTTACCCTCAGGGCCATCGCAAGCTGCTTTTGCGATGATGCAATGTATTTTTGCAATATCTCCAAGGCTTTGTTTGTGCTTATTCAGGATAGCTTGCTCCTTCGATGGACTGCATCGTAAACTCACCATTCCTAGCACTAATAAAATTGTTGTTTTAATCCTCCACATAACAATTTTTAAAGATGTTTATAGCTATACGTAATTCATGACAAAAGGTGATGAAGCGGCTAATTTCATAAATGAAAAGTTATTCCCATGTAAAAATTACGGTTTAAATTTTATTTGAAAATCAAACTTAGAAGTAAGTAGCACTTAAATTTGAATAAATGGAACATACAAAACGAATGAACATCAAACCTGGGCTTTTAGTGAATGTGATTCAAAAGCATCATCAACGATCGGGTGAGTTAACTGAAGGTGTGGTAAAGGACTTGCTAACAAAGTCACCAAACCATCATCACGGCATAAAAGTGAGATTGGAAGACGGAATAGTTGGACGTGTAAAGGAGATTATTGAAGAATGAATATTGCCACCTTAGCGCAAATAAAAAGAGAGCTCAAATTAATGCCTCCGGAGCGTCAATCTGAGATTATACTCCGTTTGGCCAAATACAAGAAGGAGACGAAAGAACTTCTCCACTACCTCATTTATGAAGTGGAAGATGAATCGTCATATATCGAAGCTGTAAAAGAAGATATTGATGAAGCTTTTGAACAAGTAAATGGCACAAACTTATACTGGGCAAAAAAGACCATTCGCAAGACATTAAGAATTACCACGAAACACATCCGGTTTTCAGGTCAAAAGCAAACAGAGGTAGAGTTGTTAATCTATTTCTGTCAAGTGCTGCGCGACTCGGGATTACCTATAGACGAGAGTACCGTTTTGGAAAACCTCTACGATCGACAAATTATCAAAATAGAGAAGGCCTTGAGCTATTTACACGAAGATTTACAGTTTGACTACCAAACGGAGGTGGATGAGTTGAAGTAGGGATTTTTATTCTTGGTTCAAATCCTTAGAAGGCCAATGACTCCTTGTTTTTAAAACTCCACTTCAACGCTTACATTCTCTTCCTCTCGTTGAACAATCACGGCTGTTTTGTCGCCTTTCTTAAAGGAAGCGAGTGCTCTCATATAGCTCATCATGTTAGTGATGGTACTGTCCCCCATTTGGATCACAATATCACCTTTCAATATTCCGGCTTTTTGAGCAGGTTTATCATCACTGATGCCATCTATTCTCATTCCTTCACCATCATATAGGTAGTCAGGGATAACTCCGAGTGTAACGGTGAATTTTGGTCCTCTGGAGGATTCATCTTTCGTTTTGTTAAACGCCATTTTTTCCGTGATATCAGTGGACCGCACTATGTTTTCAATCACATTTGAGATCTTCAAAATTCCATTAAAGTTGATTTTCTCTGGGTCGTCACTTGGCTTATGATAGTCTTCATGTTGACCGGTGAAAAAATGTAATACGGGAATATCCTGTAGATAAAAAGAAGTATGATCGGAGGGACCAACTCCAGATTCTTTCATTATCACCTTCAAAGCTTCAGTATTGCTCGTATCAATGATATTTGGCCAGTTTGGAGTGGTTCCAGTGCCGCTTATGGCTATTCCTCTAGCTGTATCTAGCCGCCCAACCATGTCCATATTGATCATGAAGTTGACCTTAGCTAAATCTATTGTTGGGTTTTTAACAAAATAATTCGAACCCCAAAGTCCTTTTTCCTCTCCTGAAAAGGCAATAAACAAGATGTCACGATTTGAAGTCACAGTTTTTAACTTCTGAGCAAGAGATAGCATCGCTGCTACGCCGCTAGCATTGTCATCTGCGCCATTATGAATGGCTGTATCTCCTCGATGCAGAGAAGAAGTACCTCCCATTCCTAAATGATCGTAATGTGCACCGATTATCACCATTTCATCGCCAGCATTGTCTATCATCCCGATCACATTATATCCGGTAATACCATCTTCACCTGTTTCTTTTATCTCAGCTTTCTCATGTGGGTTATCCGTTTTTTTAACGAAGAAAGACTGCAAAAACCCATCAGTTCCTTTCGGAGCAATGCCTATTTCGGAGAATCTATTACTTATGTATTCAGCTGCTTTTTTTTCACCCTCCGTACCGACTTCACGTCCCTCGTACTCGTCTGCCGCCAGCGTGACGACATCAGATTTTATTTGTTGGCTATAATTAATAGGTTTTTCTTGCTTACAGGAGATAAAAAGAACAACAAGTACAAATAGAAGTTGATACATTTTGCAGTTATGGTTAGTTTCGCGATACTAAGCTAATACACATGAATAACGTTTTATACTCCTTATTAATAGTTTCTCTTTTTGCTTGTCAGTCAGGTAAAGAAAGTAAGTCCAATGAAGTTGCTGATAAACAAGCTGATACATTGAGATACGCGCAAGAATCGCATTTAAAAAATGTTAAGCAACTTACCTGGGGGGGCAATAATGCGGAAGCTTATTGGGCCTTTGAAAAGAATGAACTTGTTTTTCAGTCAGATTTTTCTGAATGGGGAGTAAGTTGTGATCAGATTTTCACATTGGATATTGCGTCTGCCAAAAAAGGAATCAAGCCGCCGATGGTCAGCACAGGAATGGGTCGCACAACTTGCGCTTATTTTTTACCTGGGGATAGTCTTATCGTTTATGGATCCACACATTTAGGAGATTCTTTATGTCCAGCAACTCCCGATAGGTCGAGTGGCAAATACGTTTGGCCTATTTATGAAGATTATGATATTTTCGTTGCTGATAGAGCTGGAAATATTGTTAACCAATTGACGACTGAGGCTGGTTACGATGCGGAGGCAACTGTTTCCCCCCAAGGAGATAAAATTGTTTTTACTTCCATCAGAACAGGAGACTTAGAGCTTTATACAATGAATATCGATGGATCAGAAGTTTATCAAGTGACTGATGGTCTTGGCTATGATGGAGGTGCTTTCTTTTCGCCGGATGGCACTAAATTAATTTTTAGGGCTTCCAGACCAGAGACTGACGAGGAAATAAAAGAGTACAAGGAGCTATTAAGTCAAGGGCTAGTTCAGCCAACAGCAATGGAGCTATACGTTTGTAATGTCGATGGAAGCGAATTAACTAAAATCACGGAGCTCGGAAATGCGAATTGGGCGCCTTTCTTTCATCCAAATGGCAAAAAGGTTATTTTCTCTTCAAATTATGAGTCCAAAAGAGGTTTTCCTTTCAACCTTTACATGATTAACATCGATGGTACAGGCCTGGAAAAAGTGACACATGACCAGACGTTCGATAGTTTTGCAATGTTCAGCCCTGACGGAAAGTACTTGGTATGGGCGTCTAATAGATTTAATGGGGGTAACAGAGATACCAATTTGTTTGTAGCTGAGTGGGTGGACTAATAAGCCTGAATTAGGGTTTATCTAAACCAAATTGGCTTTAGATAAACCTAGAATAGAATAAAAATAGTCAAAAACTATTTGTGCTTTATCTGAGCTTTCTATTCGGTACGAGAGGGACAAAAGATTTTTTCTTGTTTTTCTAACTTCAAAATAGAAAGAGTATATAAAATCTTGGTTGCCTTCCTTGAAAGGACTGGTGTCGCTGCTCAATACCGCCTCATCGACAACAACAACGCCTATATCTTGCATTCGATAATGCAATCAGGACTTAACCCAAAGGAGGCAATGACAGCATGTTAACTTTTGTCAATAATGATCTTTTTTGGAAAACTCCATCGATTATAGAGGAAAGGAATAGTGAAAAGAACGATTCCCAAAAGCTTAATCTTTTGTTCGGGTTAAGGACTAAAATTGGTGAGTAAAATACTAAAAAAGACTCCTGCGATGGGTGCTAAGTAGCCGTTGATAGCTTTTGACTTAAGATAGCTTTTTTCGGTTGTTTCCTAGTTCGGAGTAGTTCTGTTCTGAAACTATAGAATTAAGGCTAGTTAGTTCCATGTACGAATGTAGATCTAAAGTCTAATTGATAGACTAGACACTCCACTAACGCTAAGGCATTTCAAGATACTTATTTGGTGTAATTATCTCATGGATTCCATTCAAACAAAATCTACCTTGAAGTCAATGCCTGTTCGAAAGCGCCCACAAGAGGAGTAGAGGGTGTACGAGCAATAGCCGTCCCCAACCAAGCCATTCTGGAACGCAAAGTGCGTCGACACAACTTCCCTCAGTGATAAAATAAATATGTGAAGGTATAAATGCCACTAACAAAATGGCGAGACCATAAGCAGCAAGTTTTCTATAGTTGCTCGTTAAAAGCATCAATCCAAGCATGATCTCCACGACTCCTGACACAATATTGATTGCCCCGTGCCAAGGAAGGTAATTAGGAATTAAGTCAAAATAGAACTCGGGATTCAAGAAATGATTCGCCCCGGCAGCTACATAGAAACCCGCCTGTACAAAAAGACTTAGCTTTTTAAGAAGTGAGCTTCCATCCATTTTTGTGTGTTTCTTTTAAAATTAAGATAAAAGGAATCCACCAAATCAGATCGTTGGTTATTAAAGTGTAACCAAACTCTGCGGAGACCTTTCCCGTGAAATAATTCAATACATAGCCAATAGGGCCAAATATTTTTCCAAGAAACCCGACAAATACAATAGGCCAATGTCTCACAGGGTCATAACTCGCTAGCCAATAGCCGATACCATACACACCAATCACCATACCCATCCCTTGCCAAATGGTGGCATGATTCAATGCTTCCATGTTGGTCAGTTCAAAAAAGTGCTGTGGAAACAAGACTACCCAAGCACCCCAAAGGATGTTGTAGATGGCTGCTAATTTCAATGTCAGGCTATGATTCAATTCCATGATAAAAGAAACACTGAATCAATACCAATGTTCATAAAAAAAGTCGAAACCTCTGAAGATTTCGACTTTTACGTTTTTTGATTTCGTTCTTACTCCATCAACTTGACAGTTCTTTCAACAGTGTTAAAAGGACCTGGAATGACCTGACCATCTTTATCGACCAATTCTAATTTGACCGTGACCTCTCCTGGCTCCAAACCTTGAATGTAATAAGGAACCCATTCGTCTATGGTGAACTGTGTGCCATTAATTGTGGCGATAATTTTATTTCCTTCAGGACTGATTGCTGTATTCAAAAGAAAGAAGTCGAGCATAAGATTTTGAATATCATCACCCGAATAAGTGCCTTTTGGACGACTATAAAACATGTGTTCGGAGGATAAATCTACCTCTGGTCCTTCGGTAGGTTCGCCAACTTTCACTACATCAACCCAAAACGCTTGACCGTTTTTCACGCTCTCATGGTATGATCTAGATAGAAATGCCAATACCGTGTAGTAACCTTCATTCATTTCTTTAGTGAAAGAGGGGGTATAATGTGCAGAATACGGGCCATTATCGACAATAAAATGAATATGTTGTCCTTTGCCAGAATTAGCGATACCTCTAGTCCCAGCATCTGCGGTCTGAACGCCAAGTTCGTAATTAGCCACTTCAAAATTGAAAGAGGCGCTATATGTTGAATCTCCTTTTTTAACATCCATATTAGCCATGCCTAAGGTGGCATCCGCATATTCTGGAGAGGCAGGTACTTTTACTAAAGAGATAGGTTTTACTTCTTCAACTTGAGCATCCTCTTTGCTGCTTTCTTGTTTGGTCGGTCCGCAAGAAATCACTAAAAAAAATAAGGAGCTTAGTATTATTGCGCTGTTTGTAGATTTCATGTTGCTTAGATTTTACGTTTCGTGATTATAACACTTGAATGTAAATTTAGTTAGAATTCGACTGGTTATGATTGAAAATTATCGATTCACTTTGTTGTTCTACCGGTTCACGACATAACTGTTCTTTATTAATTAATTATACATGACTTTAGTCACGTCCTACAAAAAACTAATCGGATATGTCAATAGCTACGAAAGCACCAAGAGCGAAAAAAGATTTTACCATACTATATGTTGATGATGAGCAAGTGAACCTAAGAGGATTTAAGGCAGTCTTTAGAAGGCATTTTAATATATTCGTTGCGTTAAATGGAGACGAAGCACTTGAGGTACTCAAAAACGAAAAAATTGATCTTTTAATTACGGATCAAATGATGCCGGGTATCACAGGTACGGAGTTATTGAAAAAGGTTCATACGACTAATCCAGAGATTATTCGGATGATATTGAGCGGTTTTATCAAATTGGATGAGCTGAAAAGCGCTACTGGTTCTTTTGGCATCCATGATTTTGTAAGCAAGCCTTGGAATTTTGAAGAACTCAAAGGAACATTTGATCATCTACTTACGACACCAAACGCTCCTTTGAGAATTTTTCATCAGAATTGAATTGATTTAGTTCAATTTTATATTCTCTATATCTTCATATCCAAACAGTTCATCAAGACTTAGTTCTTGGATTGTTCCATAATTTTTCAAGTCATTGAAATCTATTTTGTCTTTTGATCCAACAATTACCGTCACGTAATTTTTGTTCTTGACATATTTTTCATGAAAGTCTGTAAGGTTTTCGAAAGTCATTTCCTTCACATCAGCATAAACATCTTGTCTAATATCATAGGTCAGGCCATTGTCCTGCGCATTGATATAATTCCAGATAATTCCACTTTTTGTAATTCTCTCACTTTCTATTTTATTCAAGATTCCTTGTTTAGCTATACTAAAAGCATTTTCTGATTCAGGGAGATCATTTAGCAATGCCACCATGGCCTTCATCGCTTCTGATTGTTTGTCAGCTTGAGTTCCGATGTATGCAAATAGACTATTGGCTTTATCCTCTGTGTCGCCTTCACTGTATTGCGAGAACACCGAATAGGCAAGACCTTGCGCTTCACGTATCTCTTGAAAAACGATGCTATTCATGCCTCCACCAAAATATTCATTGAATAGTTTTATTTCAGGGGATAATTTCGGGTCGTAATCAATGCTCGTATGTAGCAACACCATCTCAGACTGCACCATATCATAGTCTGCCCAATATACTTTTGGCTCTGGGGTCTTTAGTTGTTCAAAGACAACATTTGCAGGAAGAGGTTTGAATTCTTCCGGTACTGCATGATAGGTAGTCAAGAAAGTTTCGAGTTCCCCTTTGCTTTTTGGTCCATAATAAAGCACTCGATGTTTCATTAATGGAATTTCAGATATGACAGCAGTCAATTTTTCAGCAGTTAAATCAAGCAGCTCATAGTTGGCCAGGTTATTAGTAAATGGATTTTTGGCTCCATATCTGGCATAATTTACTAATCCACTCCAAAGAATAGTTTGCTTGCTTTTCTTCGCATCTGCCCTTGATTTAAGTACTCTGTCTACCAAGTCATCCAAGGCTTTTTGATCAGGCTTTGGCGTGCGAATCAGTTGCTCAAAGAGCACTGTTGCCTTTTCCATATTCTCGTCTAGACCTGATAAGGTAACATAGGTCCGTCGACCAGAAGCATTCACGGAAAATGAACATCCAAGCTTGTACAATTCTTTCTTGAAGTCTTCTGACGATAAGTTTTCCGTACCTATATATTCAAGATATCCTACAGCCATTTTGAGGACTGGGTTTTCAAAGCTTCCGGCTTCCAGCATATAAGTGAGTTCAAAAAGTTTGTTCTCCGTATTTTGCCTTGACAATACCTCTAAACCACGATAATCGAATTGAGTGATCTCCGTTTCATAATCCACGAAAACGGG
Source organism: Cyclobacteriaceae bacterium (assembly GCA_047635055.1). Classification (GTDB taxonomy): domain Bacteria; phylum Bacteroidota; class Bacteroidia; order Cytophagales; family Cyclobacteriaceae; genus JAVJRN01. The sequence continues at coordinate 25,541 of JBLIIJ010000030.1, forward strand.
TTTAAGTTTTTGGACTTCCGTTTGAGCGATCGCGGCATGAAAATCGGACTTTTGCTCACGATTCACAGGAACTTTAGTAATCATGGGTTTATCTACCTGTTGCTTGATGGAATCTTCGCCACTTCTTTTAAAAACGATAGCGTAGTTGTCTGTGTAATTAATATTGACAAAGTCAACAATCTGTTTTTTCGTGATCGTTTCTAATACATCCAAATTCTGAATGTACGTTTCCCAAGGAATGTCATTGGTGAAAGCCATGACCATTTCATTTGCCCTTGACCGATTACTTTCAAGTTTCTTCATTTCGGATTTCTTGAAATCCGCAATCACAGCAGGAATTAGCCAATCTTCAAATTCCCCTTTTTTTACCAGCTCGATTTGTGCTAAAAGCAAGTCTCTAACCTCTTCCAACGTTTGTCCTTGTTTTGGTGACCCAAAAAAGGTGTGAAGCGTGTAATCATTCATGACATCAGGGGAACATCCAGCATTGAGTACTTTTTGTTTTTGCTTTAGGTTAATATCAATTAAGCCAGCTTCGGCATTACTCAAAATCATATCTACAAGTCTGATCATATGATGCTCTTGTGTGCCTCTTCCATCAAAGCGGTAGGCCATTCTCAAGCTTTCTGCGTCAGGTCCATAAACTTCTCTTACTCTTGGTGCCGTGATAGGAGCTTCTTCTATTTTAGTCCACTCAGCCAAGTTGTCGTTTGGCTTCCAATCTCCAAAAAAGGAATCTATTAATTTAATGGTTTCCGAATATTCAATATCACCACTGATGCAAATAGCCACGTTATTCGGTCGATAATACTCATCAAAATATGACTTTATTTCAGTAATGGAAGGGTTTTTCAGATGGTCGATCGTTCCAATAACTGTTTGTGTGCCATACTGGTGTTTTTCGAAAGTTGCTTCGTAAAGCGCTTCTACAGATTTCCATAAATCATTATCTAGGGATCTGTTTTTTTCTTCGTATACTGCTTCTAATTCTGTGTGGAAAAGTCTATTGACGATTTTTTTAAAACGGTTGCCCTCAATGGCTAAAAAACGGGATAATTCATTGGAAGGAATATCGACCGTATATACGGTGCGATCTTCTGTTGTATATGCATTTAAGCCTTTACCTCCAATTGTGGAGATCATCTTGTCATATTCATTTGGTATGGCTAACTCTGCAGCTTTGTTAGATACCGCATCGATTTTTTTATAATATTCTTTCCGCTCAGTTTCATCTTTAATGGTTGAATAAAAATTGAACATGTTTTCAATACTATCCAAGAGAATTTTTTCAGCTTCATAATCTAGTGTGCCAAAGTCCGCAGTGCCTTTAAACATCATGTGTTCTAGGTAATGAGCCAGTCCGGTATTTGAGGCAGGATCGTTCTTTCCACCTGCTTTCACGGGAATATAAACATGCGCTCTTGGAGCATTTTCGTAATCACTTAAATATACTTTAAGGCCATTTTCTAAAGTATATATTCTGGTGTTCATTGGATCGTTGGATACGTATTCGTAGGTGTATCCTTCTTCTGTATTGGTCTTTCTTTGATACTGGTTTGATTCTTCGCAAGAAAGAAAAAGTAGTACGAAGAGCGCAGTGTAGATGGTTTTCATAAAGAGAAAAATTGGAATTGGTAAACTTTCTGACGAAAATAAGCATTTACTCTAGTAATTCATGAGGATATTTAGTTGATAAATTTCTATCCACTGATCAAAATAGATATCTTCGTTTAAATTTAGATTTTTTAGAATTAATTCAACTAATATGGCATTTGACATTGACATGATCAAGAAAGTCTATCAAACGATGGGCGAGAGAATAAACAAGGCAAAGGAAATTACCGGGAAGCCTTTAACATTGTCTGAAAAGATTTTATATTCTCATTTATCAGAAGGTATGCCATCCCAAGAATTTGAAAGGGGAAAATCCTACGTCGATTTCGCACCTGATAGAATAGCTTGTCAAGATGCTACCGCACAAATGGCTCTACTTCAGTTTATGCAAGCTGGGAAAGATAAAGTCGCTGTACCTACAACCGTTCATTGTGACCACTTAATACAAGCCAAAATCGGAGCGGCAGCAGATTTGCAAAATGCATTGAACTCAAGTAACGAAGTTTTTAATTTTTTAGAATCCGTTTCGAATAAATATGGCATTGGTTTTTGGAAACCAGGCGCTGGTATTATCCACCAAGTAGTCCTTGAAAATTATGCTTTCCCTGGAGGAATGATGATTGGTACGGATAGTCACACTGTAAATGCAGGTGGTCTTGGAATGGTTGCCGTTGGAGTTGGTGGAGCAGATGCCGTCGATGTAATGGCTGGAATGCCTTGGGAATTGAAATTTCCAAAATTGATAGGTGTTAAATTAACAGGGAAGTTGAGTGGTTGGACTTCACCGAAAGATGTTATTCTGAAAGTCGCAGGAATACTCACTGTGAAAGGAGGAACCGGTGCAATTGTTGAATATTTTGGCGAAGGTGCGAATAACATGTCTTGTACAGGAAAAGGAACCATTTGCAACATGGGTGCCGAAATTGGCGCAACGACTTCTACTTTCGGATATGACGACTCTATGTCAAGATATTTGAGAGCAACAGGGCGTACTGAAGTGGCGGAGTTGGCAGATGAAATTAAGGAGCATTTGACTGGAGACGATGAGGTATATGCAAACCCAGAACAATATTTCGATCAAGTTATTGAAATCAACTTATCGGAGCTTGAGCCACATATCAATGGGCCATTTACACCAGACTTGGCAACACCTGTTTCTGAACTTGCTGGTAAAGTAGTGGAGAACGGATGGCCAGAGAAAATTGAATGGGGACTTATAGGTTCTTGTACTAATTCTTCCTACGAAGATATATCAAGAGCAGCCTCTATCGCCGAGCAAGCCTTGGCTAAAGGCCTGAAACCTGCGGCTGAGCTTGGAATCAATCCAGGGTCTGAACAGGTAAGATTTACAATAGAGCGCGATGGTTTTATCGATACATTCGAAAAGCTAGGAGCCATGGTGTTTACTAATGCTTGTGGTCCTTGTATTGGGCAATGGGCGAGAACTGGTGCTGATAAGCAGGAGAAAAACACTATTGTACACTCTTTTAATAGGAATTTTGCGAAGCGAGCAGATGGCAATCCTAATACGCACGCTTTTGTAACCTCACCAGAGATGGTTGCGGCTATGGCTATTTCTGGTAAGCTCGGCTTTAACCCAATGACCGATAAACTAATAAATGACAAGGGTGAAGAAGTCATGCTCGATGAACCAACAGGCTGGGAGTTACCTCCAAACGGTTTTGACGTAGAAGATGCTGGTTACTTAGCTCCAGCTGAGGACGGTTCTGGAATTGAGATAAACGTGGCTGAAGACTCTAAGCGTTTGCAGCTTTTAGCAGGTTTTGCCCCTTGGGATGGAAAAAATATTACGGGAGCGAAATTATTAATTAAGGCATTTGGCAAATGTACCACGGATCATATTTCTATGGCCGGGCCTTGGTTGAGATTTAGAGGTCATATCGATAACATCGCCAATAATACATTGACTGGTGCGGTGAATGCGTTTAATAAAGAAACAGATAAAGTTAAAAGTCAAATAACTGGCGATTATGGAACTGTTCCAGCTATACAACGCGTATACAAAGCGGAAGGAATACCTACAATAGTCGTTGGTGATCATAACTATGGAGAAGGTTCGTCAAGAGAGCATGCTGCGATGCAGCCTAGACATCTTGGTGTTATAGCTGTTCTGGTTAAGTCATTTGCGAGAATTCATGAGACAAACCTTAAAAAACAGGGAATGTTGGGATTGACATTCGCCAATGAGGCTGATTATGATTTAATTCAAGAGGCTGATACTTTTGATTTTATTGACTTGATCGATTTTGCTCCTGACAAGCCATTAATATTACAGGTGAAGCATGCAGATGGTAGTGAAGATAGTATCATTACGAATCACACGTATAATCAATCACAGATTGAGTGGTTCAAGGCGGGTTCTGCATTGAACTTGATAAAACGACAGAATAACGTTTAATTAGCGTCTGTCCATAATGTTCGATCTCTGTGTCATGCTTGTTTTTAAAATGGTCATTTACTTCATGTAATCCCTTCTATGGAAGGTTCACATTTTTTAAACTGCGAAACTTTGAGCTCAAATATTTTGGCTCATAATCCTGCTTTATGGACAAGCACTAATTAGCGCCAATCAGGAGTTTTATTCTCCGATACTTTCATTGCTCAAAGAAATGGTTGATTTCATTTCTCTTGAATTTTATCGTCGGGCCTTGATTTGGAGATATCAATTACAAAAACGCAGTAGAGCTATTCTACTGCGTTTTTTTGTTTGAGGTTCATGCAGAAGGCTAACGTATCTACTCCATCAGCATAATCCCAAACTTCTGGTTGCTGTGCCTTACCTAACTCGGTATGACCTTGCCCTACGACGCACTGGATTTTTTCCTGATTCGCTTCAAGATATTTGTCAACTTCCTCCGGAGTTTCAAAGCGCTGATAATACAAGACAGAGAGTGGTGATATTAACTGATCTGATTCTTTTAATAGCAAAAAGCCATTGTCTAGATGTTTATCACCGTTTACGAGGAGTATTGATTTATGATAATCATAATTATTTCGGTATTTGTGATGATGAATGACCGGTGCATAACTTTCAATAGCTTCAAAAAAAGTTTCAATCCTATAGTCCAGAGGAATGATGAGTTTAGAAATATTTCTGCAGCCTAGTCCGAAATACCAGAAAATATCCTGACCAATCTTATTTAGTTCAGTTTCCGATTCCTTACCAGTAAGCACCGCAACAGAGGTTCTGTTTTTACGAATCACCTTTTGTTTCTTTCGAAAATAGTATTCAAAATATCGGGCGCTATTATCGCTTCCTGTTGCGATTACAGCATCAACATGGTTTAATCTTTCTACTTGAGAAACTTTTACAACGTTTTCTTTATCTAATTCCTTGATCCATTGTATGATGATAGTTGTCAAATAAGTATCGTCTTTACTCATTTTTACCATGGCGTGATGTCCCGATAAGCAAACACACATTAGATCATGAAAACCCACCATTGGGATATTGCCAGCCATGACGATACCTACTTCTTGTGCTTTGACGTCCTCCATATCGTATTGTTCAAGCCATTTGTGGAGGCTATTTTCATTAAGTAAGTGCTGTATTCCATGAAAAGCTCGAATGACGTTTTCTGCGTTAAACCAAGCATTTTCATTTCTTGCTCCAAGAGTTAATTCATCAAGTTGATCTATTGAAAGATTACCAATTTTTTGTCCGAGACTTACAAATACTGCAATTCGTTGTGGAAGTTTCATGATTTGCTTTTGACTGCAAACTTATTGAAGTTATTTTTGTTCTAATATTTGGATTGTCCAAAGCAATAAAAAATAGAATAGCATGGCAATAATAATTACCGATGAATGCATCAACTGTGGTGCATGCGAGCCAGAATGCCCAAATACCGCGATATACGAAGGTGGTGTGGAATGGAAATGGTCCGACGGAACTGATCTTGAGGAGGTAGAGATGGAGGATGGGAGTAAAGCGGATGGAAATCAAACGCAAGAGCCTGTTTCAGATGAGTTTTACTATATAGTTTCTGGAAAATGCACGGAATGTACTGGATTCCACGAGGAACCCCAGTGCGCGGCGGTCTGTCCAGTTGATTGTTGTATACCTGACCCTGACTATGAGGAAACGGAAGAAGAGCTTGTAGCTAAAAAAGAATGGCTTCATTTATAACAAAAAAAGCGGCTTAGCCGCTTTTTTTATTTCATCCTTTTTCTTTTGATCAAAAAAGCTCCCAATACTTTATCGATCGAATCTGATGTGTTCACTTCCACAAAGTCGATTTTATACTGTCCGCATCTTATTTTAAGATTATAGAAATATTCACTCATCTGTTTCTTGTATTGATCTTTGATATCACCAGGGTTTAGTTTTATATGTTCATTAGTCTCAATATCAATAAAGTCATAAGGTCGGTCTTGAAAGTCAAATTCTAATTCAGTGGCATGATCTGCGATATGAAAGAGAATAACTTCATGTTTACGATGTTTAAGATGTTGTAGTGCTGAGAAGATTTCCTCTATTTGATCTACGTCTTGAAACATATCGCTGAATATAATTACTAGCGATCTCTTATGAATTTTCTCAGCGATCTCATGGAGAACGGCCGGTACATTCGTTGGTGCTTTCTTAGTAGCGTTAACGGCCTCATTCAATAGTTTGAAAATCAAGTTCTGATTAGCTCTTGTACTTTTTACGGGTGTCTCACTTTCAATTTTATCGCTAAATGTTGTCAAACCGACCGCATCTCTTTGTGCATTCAGCAAGTAGGTTATGGCCGCAGTAGCGAGTGCAGCAAATTTTAGCTTATCATGGTTTGGTTTAGGATAATACATTGATCCTGAAACATCTAAAATTACTCTGGCCCTGAGATTTGTCTCCTCTTCATATTGTTTGGTAAATAGCTTTTCCGTTCGAGCGTAAACCTTCCAATCAATATGCCTTGTGCTTTGACCTTCATTATACAATTTATGCTCAGCGAATTCAACGGAAAATCCATGATAAGGAGATTTGTGCAAACCCGAAATAAATCCTTCGACAAGTTGCTTTGCCAAAAGATTTAAACTTTGAAATTGCTTTATCTCGTCAAAATTATAATTCATTATTTTAAAGGTCACATTTAGATTCGATTGGACTAAGTTAACGATATAATCAAGTATCATCCTCGTCATATTTGCAATTGTAAATGTTTAAATGTTATATTTATTCACTTATTTTTATAAGATTGTAGCAACCAATATTTCGAAATAAAAAATACGTATTGTGGAAGAAAATAATGACAAGGGAAGAGAAGAGATCTATTCAGAAAGGGTGAGAGCTGGGAAGAGAACATATTTTTTTGATGTAAAATCTACACGATCCAACGACTATTATCTTACAATTACTGAGAGTAAGAGAAGACCAAAGGATGAAGGCTTTTTCTATGAAAAGCATAAAATATTCTTATACAAAGAAGATTTTAACAAGTTTGTTGAAGCTTTGAACAACACTGTCGATCATGTAAAGGAAGAACTTATGCCAGAAGTGAATTTCGAAGATTTAGATAAGGAGCATGAGCAAGCTGGCCAATCGAATTCAGATGATTCTGAGTTGAAATGGGATTAAAATAAGCATCAATAAATCATAAAGCTCTTGATTAAGTCGAGGGCTTTTTTTTTGAAAAGAGTATGAGAAAGTTAATAGTTGTAGTTCTTATTATCGTTTGTTTGATAGGTTTGGCCATATGGTATTTCTACAATATTTTCATTTACATAACTTTCTCTATAGTACTGGCAACAGTGCTCAGGCCTTTAACTAACCAAATAAGTAAGTTTTATATATATGGGGGACAAGTGCCAAGAGCGATAGCTATTATTGTTTCATTTTTGAGTGTTCTTGGAGTGATAGCGCTTTTTATCGTTCTGTTTATCCCATTAATAAACGAACAAATTGAAATAATTTCAGATCTAGATTTCAATGATGTACTAGAGGTCGTTATTCAACCGGTCAGATCGTTTGAATTATTTCTGTTAGATAAAAATCTCACTGAAAATTCTCCAGGGTTTCTTGTAGATGGATTGAAATCTGGACTTTTTGATATCGTTAAAGATGTCAATTTTACAAAGATTATTAATTCGCTGATCACCTTTACTGGAAGTTTTTTTGTTGGTTTTTTGGCTATCTCATTCATTACTTTTTTTCTCCTTTTGGAAAATGGCATAATCAGAAGGCTGATTATTTCAATTATTCCCAACCAATATTTTGAAGTTTTTATCTCTGGAATATATAAAATAGAAAAGCTTCTATCGAATTATCTTTTGGGGCTTCTTTTTCAAATGATTTCTATTTTTACTATCGCCTCGATAGGTTTAAGTATTGTAGGGGTAAAGTATGCGCTTACAATAGCAGTCTTTGCAGCTGTGGCTAATTTAATACCTTATTTAGGGCCTATACTGGGCTCTTCATTTGGAATATTGGTGACTATTTCTACAACTGGCGGACTTGAATTAAATTTATTTTTAATTGTGGTAATTAAAGTATTGTCGGTTTTTGCGTTTGTTCAGGTTGTTGATAATGTCTTTTTGCAGCCATTAATTTTTTCAAAAAGTGTAAAAGCACACCCATTAGAAATATTTGTAATTATTTTTGTGGGCGCGACTGTAGCAGGTATACCTGGTATGATAGCGGCTATTCCGGTTTATACAATTGTAAGAGTCTCATCTACAGAGATTTATACCGGTTTTAATGAATATAACGTCTTTAAAAGTAAGAACTAGTATATGGGTTTACAGTGTGGGATTGTTGGGTTACCAAATGTTGGTAAGTCGACTCTTTTCAATGCCTTGTCTAATGCGAAAGCTGAAGCAGCAAATTTTCCGTTTTGTACAATTGAGCCGAATATTGGTATTATAACTATACCTGACGAGCGACTGAACATATTAAAAGGTCTGGTTAATCCTCAAAAAGTTGTACCAACAGCCATTGAATTTGTGGATATCGCAGGTCTTGTAAAAGGAGCCAGTAAAGGAGAAGGGTTAGGAAATCAATTTTTAGCTAATATTCGTGAAGTCGATGCAATTATTCATGTTATTAGATGTTTCGAAGATGAAAACGTAATACATGTTGATGGTAAAGTAGATCCTATTTCGGATAAAGGTGTCATCGATACGGAGTTGCAGCTCAAGGACTTGGATTCTATCGATAAACGAATCCAAAGAGTTGAAAAAATCGCAAAATCAGGGGATGCTCAGGCCAGAAAGGAATTAGAAACACTCAAAATCTATAAAACACATCTTGAATCAGGTCAAAATGCTAGATCATTAGATGCTGATTTAGATCCAGAAAATATCGTAAAAGAACTTCAATTACTCACAGCAAAACCGATAATTTATTTGGCAAATGTCGAGGAAGAATCTGTTTTAACAGGAAATAAGTGGAGCGAAATACTAGCAAATGAGATCGCACTCGAAGATGCTAATATTGTCATTGCATCAGCTAGCTTAGAAGCTCAAATCGCTGAATTTGATGATTTAGAGGATAAAAATATGTTTTTAGAGGAGTACGGTTTGAAAGAGTCAGGACTCAACCGATTAATTAAATCGGCTTACGAGCTACTTGATTTAATCACCTATTTTACGGCTGGTGTGACAGAAGTGCGAGCATGGACTATCAAGAAAGGCTGGAAAGCTCCTCAGGCGGCAGGAGTGATACATACGGATTTTGAGCGAGGATTCATTAAGGCTGAAGTGATTAACCTAGAGGACTATCAGAAATTTGGTTCAGAGATCGCTTGCAAAGAGGCTGGTAAGCTTTCCATTGAAGGGAAAGAGTATATTGTTAAAGATGGGGATATCATGCATTTCAGGTTTAACGTTTAAGGAAATTTAGTTTACTCTTTTTTATAAAAAGTTAAACAAATAGTGGGCAACACAGTTTTCTAATCAATAATAGATTGATAAACCCGTAAAACTGTGAGAGTTAGAATAACATTAAAAGTAAATAATAGAGGAGGACTGGTGCCTTTCCATCACCAGTTCCTTGTTGCTCAATTATTAAAAGGGTTGATTATTCAGGATGGTAGAAAAGAGTTTTTTGATTATAAATTTTATTCTTTTAGCGGTCTTAAAGGTCAAACAAGAGTAAGCAGAAATGGTCTTCAATATACATCGAGCCTTGTTACGTTGGTTATTTCCTCAGTAAACAGTGTTTTTATCAATTATCTGATTCAATTAATTTTTAAACAAGAGGAGGTTAAAATCGGAGATCTATTATTAAAACCCGAAAGTACAGATGAAGAGATAATAATGAGTCTTGATGAAAAGATCAAATACGTCTGCATCTCTCCAATAGTACCAATAAAACCAACTTTTAATAGTGATTTAGGAAAGCGCTTTATAGAGCCTGACAGTAATGAATTCTCTGACGCCCTTTTCGACTCTACAATAGCGAGAATGGAATCCTTTGGTATACAAACTTCTTCTATAGAAGCTCTTGAAAAATTTCAGGTAATACCTGATAAGACATATATCGAAAGAATAAGAACAACAAATAAAAAGTTCTCAAGGATTTACTCGGTGTATGATCAGGACGTGCAATATGAAGTGCGCGGTTATACCTTTCCCTTCACCCTTTTTGCGGCTCCTGAAGTACAAGATTTTCTTTTCACTTGTGGTTTTGGTTTATACACACACAAAGGTCATGGAATGTTGGATGTGGCTAATGCTGATCCTCTTCAACGCACAACAACGTCGAACAGTGGTTCTTTAATCTCCGCTTAGAATCGATGAATAGCCTATTATTTCATCAAAAGAATTTAAAGGGTTTCTGTAATATAAGATAACCTCGTATAAATTTTCGACTTGAAAAAAATTTCCAGCAATACTTTGGTAGGGGTTGTCATCATCTGTTACGTACATGTAATCGTATCTACCCTGTTTTAATTGTAAATTCGCTTTATAACTATTTGAGGTTTCATCATAGGACATCTGATTGTTTATATTTTTAATAAAACCGTTGAACGCACCAAAAACGAACACCTTACTACTAGGTAATTTTGGTTGGACTAATTCAAAAAACACTTGTATATACTGATTTCTTTCCTTCGTTCCCATTAAGTCGCTGTTCTTGATTTTGAATTGACCATTCAAATCTTGATTAACTTGGGTATAAGCGAGGTTTGGTCTCGGTTTATCGGGACTTAAAAAAGCTTGAATTTGATTCGGTGTTTGATTGATAAGCTCAACATTCATTCCTCTAAACTCCAAAGAGGAAATATCAAACGTCCGATATTCATTTCCAGCAGGAAATGAATTTTCACCATTAAAGAGATCAAACTCCACATATCCCTCATCTACTCTTATCAAATTAGGTTTCAAACCACTTATTTGAGAATCCCATATATGATTTTGAATAACTATTGGAAAGAAGTCTCTTAAAGGGACAATATTTAATCGTGGATCGTATTTAATGCTAAAATCAATTTCTTGATTTTGTCGTCTATTAATATTTGAATTTTGGCCAATCTCAGATTGAACTGTCGTTTGCGTATCTATGACTAATAGCTTTCGAGATAATATGAGTTCACCGGTATTTTCGTCTTTTACTGTCAATAAATAATTACCACCAACCTTCGGTGCAGGCAGATCAAATTCATAATTAGTATAATCAAGTAAAGTGTTTGCTGAAAAATAGTAATTGCTTGGTCTAAACTCATTGTAGATATCAAGGAAGCGAATAGATATTAATGGAGAGGGTGTCCATGTCCTATTGCAATGTTTCATCGACAAAGTGAGGCTTCTATATTCGTTTTCCATCAAATCAAAACTTAATATAGTATTTGATCCATTTGCCTTTACCACAGCTATGGAGTTCTCAGGTTGTCCTTTGGGATGTATTTGTATGAGTCCCAGATTATTTAAATAACTGTAATCATCAAAAATTATTTTAGGAGATTTTGTTGTTGTTTGCTGCGTGACAGGGACGCATCCAAAGACAGGAAGGAATACAATCAACAATAAGCGATAATAATGCATAAATTTGTTTAGCTGTTACAACGATTTAACCAGAACTTGAGTCTATAAATCTAAACAATAAACTGAATGGTTTTCAGTGATGAGGAGCTTATAAAAGGATGCGTTAAAGGCGCAGCAAAATACCATCAAGCATTATATGAAAAATATAGTCCTAAGATGTATCCGATTGCGCTTAGGTATTCAAAAATGCAGCAGGAAGCCGAGGATATACTTCAAGAGGCTTTCTTAAAGGTATTTCAGAATATAGATAAATTCCGTCAAGACTCCTCTTTACCTTATTGGATTAAGCGCATAGTGATTAATACTGCTTTGAATCATCAGAGAAGTAAGCTTTATTTATTTCCAATGGTTGATGTTACGGATTTAAAGGATAACACCACCAAAGAAATTACCTTATCATCCCTTTCTTATAATGAATTACTTGATTTGATCAAAAAGCTACCCTCGGGTTGTCAAGTAATATTTAACCTATATGCTATTGAGGGGTACAAGCATCATGAGATAGGCACCATGTTGGAAATATCTGAAGGGACATCAAAGTCACAATATGCCAGGGCAAAAAGTTTATTAAGAGGGTGGGTAGAAGAGAATAATAAAATTAATTATGAGCGGGCCGGAGAATTTTGAAGATGAATTTGGGAAGGAGTGGAGAGAGGCATTTGATGGTTATACTCAAACGCCCCCCAATGCTGTATGGGAAAATATTGATAAGAAACTTACTTATCAAAAAATGGTCTACTACAAAAGAAGTGCGCGAATATTTCAATATCTCAGTGCGGCAATACTTTTGTTAGCTGGTTTTTTAGGCATTTATACTTATTCGTTTAGTCAGAATAATCAATTAAGAATAAACGATTTCACAGCAGAAATAAACCATCCAATTCCACTGGCGTCAATGAAATTTGGGGTGGAAAATTCATTCAGTAACCTTTTAAGTTTCATTGATGAAAGTGATTCTGAATGTAAGAGTGATTATGTTGACAATGTTCAATTAAATCATTTTGTAAATAATCAAGACAACAATTCATCGTTTGGTAGTACTGGTGTTCAGTTAATTGCTTTATCAAATGTAGGTCAGTCAATGCTGGAGATGGTTGATATAGAAGCATTGGAAGGGTTATCATCTATAGCACCAAATTTAAATGTTATCGTAGCTTCCAATATTGAAAATCATGAGGTCTGGAAATTAGCAGATTACAGCTATTTGTCAAAGGAGAAAAAAGTAAGCGATAAGAAAAAAGTTTGGGCTGGTTTTGATGCTGGAGCTTCAAGTTTTAATCCAAACTATCAGAGCGCAGGTAATACAACATTAAACAACAGCTTATCTTCAAGTTCCTTCCAATTTTCTGGGGCAAGAACGGATGCTGTCGAAAGTCAGTCACCTCAAATTGAGGAATCAATGTCAGTGGGTAATACGGTAAGCTTAGGTTTAAATTTCGGATTAAACCTGAGCGAAAAATGGTCTATATCGAGTGGCTTTCGATACAACCTATCTGAGGCCACTAACAGTACCAACGTTATTGTGAGATCAACGAAAGTTCAAGAAGCCATTCCTGCCTCACAAGAGTTTAAAAATGTCAGTCAAGTTAATAATGCTGTAAGTGCGAGTACCGTACTCGAATATGATTTTCAAGATGTAGAGTTATCCAATGAATTTCAATTTGCTAGTTTACCTGTAAAAGCCGGATATATGATTTACAATAAAAAGCTGAGTATTGAATTGAATGCTGGTATTGCGGCTAATTTTTATTTAGGGAATAAGCTTTCTAGTTCAGACAAACAGTTTGCAGATGTGTCAATAGGGCCGGGTCATCAATCGGCTTATAAGGAGATAAGCTTTAGTGGGTTGGCGGGTATTCAACTCGGATACTTATTTTTAGAGAAATTTGAAGTTATTATTCAACCTAATTACCAACAGACAATAAATTCTTTGACAAAAGAAGCTGCTGAATTTGATGCGTCTCCATCAGGATTTGGTGTTTCGACTGGTCTACGGTATAGGTTTAATTAGCGTTTATCTAAGCCGGCACAAATGCTACTTGACACGGGATTTTAAAGCTATCAATTACCTTGTGTAACATAACTCATTGTTCTTACTGCTATGACTTTTTCAAGCTGTGTAGGCCTTCATTTGACATTCACCATTAGGAATTAAGCGCTGCTCAAACTTCTACGGACGGAAGCTATTTTCAAAGATGGTTATCTACTAAATAGTATTTGGAGATTATTCATTAAGAAGTTTTGCCGATCAGTAAAATCTTTATTTAGGGGAAATTAATTTTCAGTTACTTTTGGAGAAATTCAAAATTATGAGTGGTCCAATTACCCAATTTATTGAAAAGCATTATAAACATTTCAACGCGGCAGCACTTGTGGATGCTGCAAAAGCATATAAAA
>JBLIIJ010000031.1:0-37704 GCA_047635055.1 Cyclobacteriaceae bacterium
TATGCTCCTGGAGCTTCGAAGGCTACAATTATGCAAGACTATGGAATCAATGGAATTCCTAGATTTATACTTATTGATAAGGAAGGTAAAATCATTGATGCAGATGCTTCTAGGCCTTCCGGAAATATTGCAGAAACAATTGAAAAACATCTTACTACTCAGCGTTCTTAATTAAATATGAAGTTCAAAAATAAAAAAATCTTAGTTACAGGAGGTTCAAGTGGTATTGGAAAATGCTTGGTGCAAGAATTCATCGCACGAGGCGCTACCCATATAGCTATGATGGGAAGGACACTGGCACCAATGCAACAACTAGCCGGAATCTATCCAGACATTGAATGGATTATCCTCCAAGGCGACTTAGGGAAGTTAAAAGATATAGAAATCGCCATCGCAAAAATTCAAGCGACATGGAGTAGTCTCGACATTCTGGTCAACAATGCAGGGGTTGTGAGTGCTTCCGCTCTTGATGAACAAAGCGACGATGATATTATTAATCAAATCAACATCAATGTGACTGGTTTGATTCTAATGACCAAAAAAGCACTTCCCCTTTTGAAAAAATCTAAAGAGGGCGCCATTATTAACCTTTCAAGTGGTTTAGGTTATATAGCCAGACCTTTTTATAGCGTGTATGCTGTTTCCAAAGCAGCGGTAAGACAGTTTTCTGATGCTCTGCGGCGAGAACTGATCACATCGAACCTTCACGTCATGACTATTTATCCTACAGCCACTGATACCCCAATGATGGATTCTATCTCTAGGGATGGAATGGATAACCCACAAAAAGTAGCAAAAAAGTCCATTGAAGCCTTAGAGTCAGGACAGATCAATGTCATCTTTGGTGGCGCTCAGAGGTTTAAAGACATATTGCTCAACTTCAATGACCCGGAGGCTATGGATGAAAAATTGACTTCCAGTTTTGAGTCGAGTAAAGAACAATCTAAAAACCATCGAGCGATGTAAATTTGGCCATGAACACTTTTCTTCCCAACACGATTAAACTTGCGCGCTATTATAAATCCCTTGGCGACCAAGCGTTTGAACAAATCTCTGATGATGATATTCGTTGGTCCGCCGGTGAATCGTCAAATAGTATAGCCGTCATTGTCAAACATCTGTGGGGCAATATGCGTGCTCGCTGGACCAATTTTTTAATCGAAGATGGGGAAAAGCCATGGCGCGAACGAGACACAGAATTTGAAGATGATATTTCTGATAAAAACGAAATGATCAGCAAATGGAACGAAGGTTGGGATTGCTTTTTAGGTACTTTAGAAAGTTTATCGGAAGATGACCTTTCCAAAACGATATTTATAAGAAATGAAGGCCATTCTGTTGTAGACGCCATACAGCGCCAAATGGCACATTATCCTATGCATGTTGGGCAAATCGTCTATGCCGCCAAAATTATAAAAGGAAAGGATTGGATTTCTCTATCAATCCCAAAAGGGGATTCAACAGCTTACAATAAGGAAAAATTTGATTTAAAGAAATCAAACAAACATTTCACCGATGAGCTTTGATGATCATCATTTTTTAACATATTGTGTCAAAATAACAATCTGTTGACCATTGATCTTCCCTTCAATATGTGCTGGATTATCATGAACTAATGAAATATTCCGCACAGGAGTCCCGCGCTTAGCGACGAAACTCGCACCTTTCACTTTCAAATCTTTGATCAATACTACGCTATCTCCGGTTTGGAGCTCAACTCCATTGCTATCTACGTGTTTTACTTCAACAATTGTCTCCTCATTTGACACCCTTTCATTTTTGGCCCATGCCAATAAAGGATCATCCAAATACAGCATATCCAATAAGTCTTGTGGCCAACCTTCTTTACTGAGTTGAGCGAGCATCCTATATGCGACAACTTGTACCGCTGGCACTTCGCTCCACATGCTATCGTTCAAGCATCTCCAGTGATTCACCGCTATTTCTTCATGCTCCAGCAACTGGTCAGCACATGTGCCGCAAGCAATAATAACCACGTCTTCTTTCGGTTTATCGCTTCCCAAAACTTCATAACTTATCAGGTTTGAAGTCGAGTTACATAGCTCACAAGCATGTCCTGCTCTCTCCAGTAATGATAGGGAAAGGCTCATTCGCTTGTCTCATTTTGAAGTTTGATAATCTCCGCCCTGTTGAATTCTATGAATGATTTGATATCATCTCCTTTTATGCGGTTAGGCTTTCCAATATTGATTTTAACCTTATAAGGTTTAATCACAAAGCTTTTTGGTGACATGACTTTGTCTGTTCCAATTACTGCAACCGGAACTACCGCAATATCTGCTTTTGACGCCAACATAAATGGCCCTTTTTTAAATGCGGCAACATTACCCGTACGGCTTCTTGTCCCTTCTGGAAACATGAGCACATCCCTTCCTTTTTTTATTAATTTTCCTGCTCTATCTAAGCTAGCGATGGCTTTTTGCCTATTTGATCGATCGACAAATATCATTCCTGTCGCAAACATGTACCAACCGATGAATGGAACGAACTTAAGTTCTTTTTTGGCCACAAAATGGAGCCCATGAGGAATCGCTCGAAACAATACGGGAATATCCAAGTAGGATAAATGATTCGCTACAAATACGTAGGATTCGTCATTACTCAAGTTTTCCTTTCCTCGTATTTCTAATGACACACCGCATAGCCAAAGAATTCCTGGCGCAAACATCGTACGTGCCATTAAGACTGAGGTCTTAGGATTCAGCGTGAATAATAACACCACCAGAGACGAAGAAATCATCAGGATGGTCCAAATCACACAAAAAAAATACCTGAATGGGGAGATTAAAAATTGCACGATGCAAGATTAGCTGTTTTAAACATCACCAAATAATAATTCAGGATTTCATAACAAGATTTTCCAAATGAAAAATATTAATGCCCTTTGCTCAATTGAATGAAGTTGGAAAAGTTATTCTTAATTCGCACTTAGCCTACTACCATAGAAATAGCTTTTCATTAGCATTTACATGGATTCCTTGATATCATTAGATAAATAAGTGCCTTGAAAACATCATGGTTATTGACATGTCGCCCGTAAACTAGACTTTATAACCTAATCAATACCCTCGAAGGAAGCTCACTGGAAATGAAGTCGGGAAATTGCTTCTTATTGTATGCACTTATACGATAGGAGATTCAAAACAGGTGATTTCCATTAGCCTATCGGATATCAACAAACGATAAATTCCAAAATGGAAGACTTAGAGAAGCTTTTAAAAGGAGAACCAATATTTTGGATGAAAACCCTATGGGTGTATTTGATCCTTATCGAAGTATGATCTAGGAAGCTTTTTGACCCGCAAGGAGGTATAGAACAGCCATTCTGATAGCCACACCATTTTCTACCTGTTGCAAAATAATGGATTGATCGGAATCTGCCACATCGGAAGAAAGCTCTATTCCTCTATTAATAGGACCCGGATGCATGATCAGTACTTCTTTACTCAAAGAGTTCAACAACGCCTTATTGACCCCATAATGTCGGGAATATTCACGCAATGTTGGGAAATATCTCATCTGCTGCCTTTCGAGTTGAATTCTCAAAATGTTTGCAACGTCACACCACTCTAAAGCTTTTCTTATGTCAAGCTCTACTTTCACACCAAGTGATGTAATATGTTTCGGTAAGAGTGTTGCCGGACCGCACACCATCACTTCTGCGCCAAGCTTTTGTAAGGCAAAAATATTACTCAGAGCCACTCGGCTATGTAGAATATCTCCGACGATGACCACCTTTTTACCTTCTACAGATCCTAGTTTATCTGTAATAGAAAATGTATCTAAAAGTGCTTGCGTTGGATGCTCGTGCGTACCATCACCTGCGTTGATGATATTGGCTTTGATATGCTTGGATAAGAAATGAGGCGCTCCGGGACTAGCATGTCTCATCACAATCATATCCACTTTCATCGCCAAAATATTATTGACCGTGTCTAAGAGTGTTTCGCCCTTTTTTACTGAGCTCGAGCTTGATGAAAAGTTTATCACATCTGCAGATAATCGCTTTTCGGCTAGCTCAAAGGAAAGCCTTGTTCTGGTGCTATTCTCGAAAAAAACATTTGCCACCGTCACATCCCGAAGCGAGGGCACTTTCTTTATTGGACGATTAAGTACATCTTTAAAATTTCTAGCCCAGTCAAAAATCAACTCGATTTCTTCTTTTTGAAGATCTTTTATACCGAGTAAATGCCTCGACTTAAGCGTGTCCATCTTCTATGTTTATTAACCAGATATTATCTTCTTTTCCTTGCTCGGACAACTCTACCAATACCTTTTGAGAAGGCAGTGTATTGACCTTTCTTCCTACATAATTAGCTTCAACGGGAATGTCTCTGCTGTAAAGTCTGTCAATCAATACAAGTAATTCGACCTTTCTTGGACGACCAAACATGGTCATTGCATCCAATGCCGCTCGCACTGAACGACCCGTGAAAAGTACATCATCGATAAGAATGACTTTTCTGTCTTCAATGATAAAAGGTACTTTGGTTTGATTTGGCCTAAGGGGCTCCTCTCTTCTTCTAAAATCGTCCCTATGAAAAGTGATATCGATATATCCTAAATCAAGTTTTTTATTCAGTACTTCTTGGAGTCTTTTATATATCCTCTCGGCTAAATAAATACCCCGAGGTTGAAGCCCCAAAATAACTGTTTCGGAAAAATCACCATGATTTTCAATAAGATGTTGACACAATCTATTAATTGTGATCTGTAAATGTTGGCCGCTGAGGAGAAGTCGTTTTTGCATAATATGACTACCGGCAAATATAGTTGCATTGCTGGTTATCCAAGAACGAACTTGGTGCTAAATATTTGTTTAATCATGATTGTTGTCGAGACTATAAGAAACCTTGTTGATATAAAAGATCTTCCTGAAAACTTTCCCCCCAGCACCTGACTCGTTTTTAATTCGCTGCTCGCCAAAGGCATATAATGTGTTATCATACCATTTTTTCAGTCCCTCTATCCCTGGATTTTTACTCTTAATTTCATCATCGGCGTAAGCCAACCTCACAGGATTGAAGGTTTTACCTTCAAAAATCTCATCGCCAGTCACGACTTTCGAGCGGATGGTGTTTCCTTCTAAGTACATCAAAACGATCTTTTCATCGTAGATGCTCACCTGCACAAACTCCTGCAACGAAAAGGTTAAGATATCATCAATTTCAAAAGAGTTGTCCCATCTAATATTCCCATTTTTATCAAAAGAAACAACCACGGCATGTGTGTATCTATAACCAGTAAAACCTGGGGTAAAACTTGACCCAGCACCCGTCATGGACATAGGTCCCCTATTGTAACTATTATAACTCGGATAATATGCTTCGGCTATCATCACATATTCATCTCCACGCTTAATGATATCATGTACCATCAGACGATAACTAAATCGTGGCTTTTTTCCCCTCTCTTTTTTCCTTTCAATTCGCTCTTTAACTCTTTGCTCCCTACGCTTGCTCATAAACCCGAAGAAATTGTTCAGGTCTGCATATTCATGAAATCGAATAAACTGCTGTCGCCCATTAATAAATTTAGCTAGATATAATCCGCGACTATACTGGGAAGACTTCTTTGAATAAGTACCCGCTACGTATTGAAAACCACCATAAAACGTAGTTGCTGTTCCATCAATTAAATTGCTACGATCGCCAGGATTTACCCTGTTTTCTTGTATCAGATCTCCACTTGCGGTAAATGTTTTGGCCCTGATACTGTTTTTTCTATTGAATTGACGCTCAGTAATCAATACCGTAAATATTTGTGCCTCATCGTCAATAATCAAATCGAGCAACTCACTATTGCTATCATAAAACCCTGGAATGACTTTGGGTTTTTGCTCAATCAAATCATAAGTAAGCATGACTGGGCGAAAATTAGTGTATCCGCCAAGCAAAACAGTGGTATTAATAACCTCAAAATGTGAGAGTAAAATGGGGAAAACTGTGCTGACTTCATAAGTCTCGTATTCTGTCGTCTCCGCATCAATTTCATAAATGAGTAAGTCTTCATTGCTGTATTTGGACACATTGAACAATAGGTAATAGCGCCCATCAAAATAATCATAACCGGTAAAAGCGCTCTCCACAGGGACAGAAAAATTTTTGGACCAAACAACATTCAACGAAGTATCTAGATAATGAAAGGCCCACAAGTCTCCTCCATCAAGCGCATTATCAGTTTCTACTGCGACCATAAGACCATTATCTTTACCATCAATGATATGAAATACATGATCATCCCAGCCCATATCAAATTCTATTCTATTCGGCTGGAGTATATATGTGCTCGTATCTTGTTGCTCTTTTTTTCGTTGTGCGAATGACAAACTAAGCACTAATAGCAGGCTTACAGACAAGAATATTTTCATAATATTATGACAATTGAATTTCTAATATCCCTAACTCTCTTAGAGAAACTGTTGTATAATAAGCTACCTTCAAACTGGGTTGTGTTGATAACTTGACCTTTGTTTTCCAAATCCTATGGGCTAAAAGCTGATTTATTATGATAGCTAAAAAAATAATTGGTGATTTAAGGTGTCTACAGTACCTTTTTTTTATCCGTCAATATTCCGACGTATTCTTTTGACTAGCCTCGAAAATGCAACTCTATCATGCAAATAATACCTGTCTTTTACTTTTCAATAACATTATTTCCAATTAAAATGATAACTATATTTCATGAGTTATATGTTGAATAATTCTTTATTGCATCAGAAAAATAAAACATTCTACTCCTGAAATAATTACCATGCCAAATACCCTATTCCTATATGCATCAAACCATTATTCATTCCCTAAAAGAATCTTCTGTTATTGAAACTAAAAGCATTGCACAAGGTTGAACTTTAGGATGTATTTCTAAAAAGAATTAAAATTTAATTCTTTCAATTTGTTTCATTCCTCTTGAATTACCAAACATGAAAATTTTAATTCTCCGTTTTTCGTCTATTGGAGACATTGTATTAACAACTCCAGTCATTCGTGTTTTAAAAAAACAACTGTCGGATGTAGAGATTCATTTTGCCACCAAAAGTGAATATGGCTTTTTACTGGAAGAAAATCCACATATTTCTAAAGTCTACCATCTTGAAGATTCGTTAGGAACCTTGATCTCTGATCTTAGAAAAGAAAAATATGACTTTATCGTAGATCTTCATAACAATGTTCGCACCCGATACCTCAAATTGAGACTAGGCGTCAAAAGCCAAAGTTTAAATAAACTAAATATTGAGAAGTGGCTGTTCACTAACTTCAAAATCAATCGCTTACCTAACAAGCATATAGTTGAACGATACGCAGAAGTAGTTAAAAGTTTAGGCGTTGAATTGGATGAGGAAGGTCTTGAATATTATATACCACACAAAGATGAGGTAGAAAACAGTTGGTTACCAGCAACACACCAAAACGGGTATGCGGCTGTCGTCATTGGTGGTAAATACGCCACAAAAAGACTTCCCACCAAAAGAATTATTGAACTGTGTGATAGAATAAACAAACCGGTGATTCTATTGGGCGGCACTAATGAACTCGCCACAGGAAAAGAGATTGAAAAGTTCTTTGCAAAAGATGATAACACCTCTTTTGATCAAGGTCTTAGAGATTTAGGTAAGGAAACAACCATTTTCAATGCGTGTGGAAAATTCAATTTAAATCAATCAGCGAGTATTCTGCGCAATGCAAACTGGGTATTTAGCCACGATACAGGTTTGATGCATGTAGCTGCTGCCTTTGGTAAACATATTTACTCTATTTGGGGAAACACAACGCCTCTTTTCGGAATGTACCCTTACAATACCAAGTTCACAGTATTTGAAAATAACAAGTTAAAGTGTCGACCTTGTTCAAAAATTGGATTTAATAAATGCCCCAAAGGTCATTTCAAGTGCATGAATGATGTTGTTTTTGATTTTTGGCTTCCTGATTAAAATTATGCAACCTGTCTATCAAAATTCGAGTTTACATTTGTGAAATAGTTCGATAAACATACCGCTCAATGAAAAGCCTATACATCATAAGACATGCCAAATCCTCTTGGAGTTTCGACCTTGAAGATCATCAGCGGCCGTTGGGTTTTAGGGGCAGAAAAGATATGAAGAAAATGGGTCTTTTTCTTAGCCATCATATTCCAACCCCAGACTTGATCATTTCTAGTACTGCTATTCGTGCATTGGATACTGCATTATTTATCGCAGATGATTGGGGTTATCCTGAGGAAGAAATTAAATTAGAAGAGAATTTTTATCATGCCACTTCTGATGCCATCATTTCCGTTTTGAAAAGACAGCAAGAAGAAAGCATTGCCATTATTGGCCATAACCCTGGGTTAACAGAATTGGCTAATCATTTCCTTAAAAATTATGTGAGCAATATTCCGACGACAGGATGTGTCGGTATTCAATTTGACATAGATGACTGGACTCAAATTGAAAATGAAGATGTTAAGACTGAACAACTCTTTTTCCATACGCCAAAATCAATAAAAATGATGATTAGGAAATATTCCGAATAATGGAAAATTTACAAACAGCAATTGAAAAAATACCGTTTACCTACATGCACGTTGGTTTAAGATACTTATTATGTGCCAGCTTATTCTTTGTGATTTTTTATGTTATTTTTAAAAACAGTCCATTTTTAAGCAAAATACAATCTAAGTTTCCTAGGTCAAATGATTATTACCGAGACTTTGGATATTCTGCTATAACCATCTTTATATTTAGTGTCATCGCTGTACTGACATTCACAGTACTCGCACCTTATTCCTTATTAATTGCAGATATTAACGCAAACTCTATAGGCTACCATGTTGGCACCTTTGTCCTCATGTTTTTCCTTCATGATCTCTATTTTTATGGCATCCATAGATTTATGCACCTCCCGAAATATTACAAGAGATTTCATCGAGTACATCATCAATCTACAAATCCATCGCCTTGGACAGCCTATGCCTTTCATCCATTAGAGTCAATTTTGGAAGGCCTGATCTTAACCATTATAGCCTTCACTATTCCATCTCATAGATTAGTGGTTATAATATTTTTCCTATTCCAAATAGTCTACAATGTCTATGGACATTTAGGTTATGAATTATATCCCAAAGGTTTTCACAAAACGATGATTGGTAAATGGGTCAACACCTCTGTTGCGCATAATCTGCATCACCACAAGTTTAGTGGCAACTATGGTCTCTACACGCTCATCTGGGATCGGATTTTCGGTACGCTTCGCGAAGAATATGACGAAGCATTTGAAAAGGCCAAAGAACCTATTCAAAAGAAATCTTTGGCCTAATATGATTTATTAAAGAATATACTGACTTAGGTCTTTGTTCTTCACCAAACCTGCGAGATTTTCTATTACCATAGCTTTGTCTACCACGATTTGAGCATTGGGCCCTATGGTATCAGGAATCTCAAATAAGATATCGTTAAGCAGCTTACTCATGACCGTATGCAAGCGTCTAGCGCCAATATTTTCTACTTCTTCATTAATCTGAAATGCCATCTCAGCAAGCTCTTCCAGTGCCTCATCCGTAAAGCTGAGACTAACTTCCTCTGCTTCAACTAAAGCAATATATTGCTTGGTTAGTGCATTCTTAGGTTCTTTTAGAATTCGAAGAAAATCGCCTTTGGTTAAACTATCCAATTCTACTCTAATCGGGAATCTTCCTTGTAATTCAGGGATCAAATCGGATGGCTTGCTCACATGAAAGGCACCCGCAGCTATAAATAAAATATGATCTGTGTGAACAATCCCATATTTGGTATTGACTGCACTACCCTCCACTATTGGAAGTAAATCTCTTTGAACACCTTCCCTACTTACATCCGGTCCGCCTTTGGAAGCGCCACTCACAGCTATTTTATCAATCTCATCAATAAAGACAATTCCGGTATTTTCGGCTTTTTTCAAAGCTTCCTCCGTCACGTCATCCATATCTATCAGCTTCGCAATTTCCTCTTCGAGTAATATTTTACGCGCATCTTTTATGGCCACCTTTCGTTTCTTGGATTTTTTAGGCATCATATTTCCAAGCATTTCTTGTATGTTAATCATAGATGATTCATCCATCCCTCCACCAATCATACCAATACCTGGATTCGAAGCGTGTCTTACATCGATTTCAATTTTACGATCATCCATCTCCCCATTCTTGATTTTTTCTCTAAATCGATCGCGCGTTTTCTCATTCAATTCTCGCTCTTCGGCTGGCTCATCTTTACCCACCCCAGAAGCAAAAGGGGTTGGAGAACCTTTCAAAGGAGGAATCAATATATCGAGAATTAACTCATCAACGATTTCGGCAGCTTTTTCTAATACGCCCTCTTTTTTTGACACTTTTACGATGGTGACGGCTTGCTCTACTAGGTCTCTCACCATGGACTCCACATCGCGACCAACATATCCTACTTCTGTGAACTTACTTGCCTCTACTTTAATGAAAGGTGCATCTGAAATTTTAGCCAATCGCCGAGCAATCTCCGTTTTACCAACGCCAGTGGCTCCAATCATCAAGATATTATTTGGCACTATGTCACCCTGAATTTCAGTCTTAACATTCATTCTTCTCCACCTATTACGTAAGGCGATAGCTACATTTTTCTTAGCATCGTTTTGACCAATGATGTATTTGTCTAATTCTGCAACTATTTCTTTTGGTGTAAGATCTTTGTTCATTGTTTATAATTTGTACACTATGAAAGGCATATCATAGTGATATAGTTTAATTTGATTTTTTAAATGAGCGAAGGTTTGATTGTATGGTAAAGAAACTGGCACCACCGCCAAAGTGATATCTGGAATAGGCATATCTGAATTGGAATCTTTTTACCCCAACTTTCAATCCAAATGATAGACCTGCTCCTCCGGCTCCTTCTACCAAACGCAGTTCTTCTCTTCTGAGATGATTGTACCCTAAAAGAAATTGAACATTGTCGCTCAATAATAATTCCGCACCAATGCTCAAACGTCTGAAAACATCATTAAAAACATCATTGACCCTTTTCGTTGAAGCTTCATTATCAAGATAAACAAAATTATCCCTCACAAGGTTGTAAGCCGTTATTGTGAAGCGGAAAGGCATATGAATTGGCTTAAAAGTGGTTCCAAGCTGCACATCAAAGGGAACTTTACTATTAGTTATGTTATGGAAATCCCTCATTACAAATCCAAAATCTTTAAATAAAATCGCAAAACTCAACGCCTTCTTAGGGTGTTGATATATACCACCAATATCAAATAATAAGGCCGAACTTTGATAGTTGTCGATGGATGACCCTGTAAACTTGGCATTTAGGCCAATAGTGAACGACTCGACTCGGTGACTTTTCCCCAAGACCAGTTGATAATCCTGAGCACCAAAATCACCTGTCAAATCACCATTTGCCTCTCGTCTGTCAAAATCACCAAAATCGAAATATCGTACCCCGAACGAAAGGTTTTTAACCTTTTTTGTGTCAAACTTATATGTCCCAGAAAAAGCAGTGATGTCAGCAAAATAAGGACTCCATGTAAAGGATAAAGCAGACGTTTTAACAGAATCTATTAACGCGGGATTGAGCATCATCAAAGCTCCATCACCATCATTGAGTGATATCACTTGCCCGCCCAACGCAGCATTACGCGCATTATCCGATGCTTTTGAAAACTGATACTGCGAAAGCTGAGCTTTCGCAGTAAACGTAATCAATATTAATATGAGTATTTCAAGCCTCAAGGTTTAACGACAACTTCCGGAAGAATAAACTTCATAGGATCGACCGCTTTTTGATTTAGCAACGCTATTTCCAGTACATCTGGTACAGTCTTTACGAAATGTATTTTTAAATCCTTTATGTATTTTTCATTTATCTCCTCAAGATCCTTTTGGTTTTTGTAACACATGATGATGTCCTTGATACCGGCTCTTTTGGCAGCCAAAATCTTTTCTTTAATACCGCCGACAGGTAATACTTTCCCTCTCAAGGTAATTTCGCCTGTCATTGCTAACCTATGCTTGATTAATCGTTGTGTGAAAACTGAAGCTAAGGCTGTGAGCATGGTGATACCAGCTGAAGGTCCATCTTTTGGAATCGCTCCAGCGGGAACATGAATATGCAAATCATAATATTCAAAAACGCGATAATCTATATCCAAATCCTCAGCATTTGACTTTAGATAAGAAAGAGCAGTCATTGCAGATTCCTTCATTACGTCACCCAATTGCCCTGATAAAGTCAGCTTACCTTTACCTCTACTCAAGCTTGCCTCTATATAAAGAATATCTCCACCGACTGATGTCCAAGCTAAACCTGTAGCTACACCTGGGATCTTGTTGTCTTCATAAAATTCCTTATCAAAATCTTCTGGTCCCAGTACTTTTCTTACCTGCGCTTTTGTGATTTTACTTTCATATTCTTCCTCCATCGCTATGGATTTCGCGACATTTCTCACCACTGAAGCCACTTTCCTTTCAAGATTTCGAACACCCGACTCACGCGTGTAGTCATTGATCAATTTCTCTACAGAAGCTTTATCAAAAGTTACTTGCGTGGATTTTACGCCATGCTCTTTTTTCTGCTTCGGAATCAAATGCTTTTTAGCTATTTCCACTTTTTCCTCCAGGGTATAACCTGTGATATCGATAATTTCCATCCTGTCTCTCAACGCTGGCTGTATCGTATCTAAGGAATTGGCTGTGGCTATAAATAGCACTTTCGATAAGTCATAATCAACCTCAAGATAGTTATCCTTGAAAGTACTGTTTTGCTCAGGATCAAGCACTTCTAATAATGCAGAAGATGGATCACCTCTATAATTTGAGCTTACCTTGTCTATCTCGTCTAGTATAAATACCGGATTAGATGTACCCGCCTTATTTAAATTTTGAACAATCTTACCTGGCATAGCACCAATGTACGTCTTTCTGTGACCTCTAATTTCTGCTTCATCATGAACGCCACCGAGCGACATTCGAACATATTTTCTATTCAATGCATCTGCTATAGATCTACCCAATGAAGTTTTACCCACTCCTGGAGGTCCGTAAAGACATAGTATTGGTCCTTTTAGATCATTTTTAAGCTTTCTAACCGCTAAATACTCTAAGATTCTTTCTTTGACTTTTTCCAGGCCAAAATGATCTTTATCCAGCACTTTTCTTGCATGATTTAGATCGAAGTTATCCTCTGTGAATTCATTCCAAGGAAGGTCTACTAAAAGCTCTGCATAACTCATCGCTACAGGGTATTCCGCTGCAGCAGGATTCATTCTGCCTATCTTGTCAAGCTCTTTAAAGAAATGCTTTTTTACCTCATCATTCCATTTTTTGGTCTTGGCTTTTTTCTTTAGCGCATTGATTTCCTGATCAGGACCATCGTGACCTAACTCATCTTGAAGCACCTTCATCTGTTGACGCAAATAATAATCACGCTGTTGCTGATCAATGTCGGAATGTACCTTACTAGCTATTTCATTTTTGAGTAAAAGAACCTGAATGTCTTTCAACATTAACTGAAGTAGCTTTTCCGCTCTTTCTTTGGTATTATTAGTCTCTAATATTCCTTGCTTATCTTTTATCTCAGCATTCACATTAGATGATAAAAAATAAGTCAGAAAAGTATAACTCTGGATCTTACCAAGTGCATCTTGTGCCTCTTTTGGAATCTCCGGATTGAGTTTAAGTACTTTGTTTGCAGCCTCTTTAAGAGACTGCTGAATGACAATAACATCTTCCTCTGTCACATCCCCTTCATCTTCAAGCAATTTGTAGGTCGATATAAGGTAAGGGTTTTCGCTAACTAGCGTTTCCGTTTCAAATCGAAGCTGACCTTGAATGATGATGGTTGTATTCCCATCAGGAAGCACCAACATTTTCAAAATCTTAGCAATCGTTCCTACTTTGAAAAGGTCATCAAAGCCTGGCTCATCAGTTTTTTTACTTTGAGCTATTACGCCAATAGTTCTATTTCCCTTGTAAGCTTTTTTTACAAGCTTTACAGATTTAGTTCTGCTTACGGTAATAGGCATTACCACACCGGGGAAAAGTACCGCATTTTTTATAGGTAGTATCAGTAATTCATCAGGTAAATTTTCAGGATCAAGTTCTTTTCCTTCTGCCTCTGTTACTATTTGGATCAATTCTCCTGATTCTTCACCAGATAATAGATAATCCATAGATCCGTTTTTAAACATATATGTCAATCTGGCAGTCAATGCCGTTAAAATTCAAAATAACTTTATTCTCAAGTATAGTTTCAATAGGTATGCCAATTTAATATGAAGAACTATAAAACCCATTATCTTTAGGCGCTGAAGCGTCTACCAGCTGCCAAAAGCATTCTATGATTCAGTTTATACGACCATTTTTAATATCCTGCATTTGCTTATGCATATCCTTCAAGATAAATGCGCAAAGTCGTAGCACTAAGCAATTTAATATCGACTCACTACCGAGTAACATAGTCTTGAACGATTACGAGTTCAAGAATATGAACAAGGTTAATGACTATTTTGACCGAAATGACCTAGTTAAAATAAATGAACTAGAAGCCAATAAACAATGGAAAGAAGCTTACATCGCCATGGGGAAGTATGTAAGCCGTTTTGGCATAAGAAATTTTTATAAGGATACAAGACTTATATGGAGATTAGCCAAGTTAACAGAACTCTTTGGTGGCTATGAAGAAGCAAAAAGTCTTTATCGCCTCGTTTTGAGACATCACCATTCAGGTATTGATATTCGACAAGTTGAATTGTATTATGATTCCTTAAATACACAAGAAACAGACCTTTTCGTACCCTTAGACTATTATTATGAGCTTGTTGAATACCGAAAACTCATAGATACATTAAGACCCCCAAGAGGCGTTCTGTTGAATATGGGCGTGGAGATCAATTCCGATAAAGCTGACTATGCTCCTACTTTGAACGTCTCGAACAACACACTCTTATTCACTTCTAAGAGAACTGAAATAACTAAAGACTTTGAAAAAGTCGAGAACGAGGATTTATTTTTATCGAAGAAAGACTTTTACGGTACTTGGTCGTACGCCGAAGCACTAACTCAAATCAATAGTGATTATAATGAAGGCTCTGCAACTTTGGCTAAAGATGGAAAAACAATCTATTTCTCTCGTTGTGATTGCCCTGATTGCTATGGTGATTGTGATATTTTTTCCTCGAAACTTTTACCCGATAGCACTTGGGGTAACATTAAAAACTTGGGTTCTGGAGTAAATAGCCTTGGTTGGGATTCTCATCCTGCATTGTCCCATTCGGAAGATACAATTTATTTCGCCTCTGATAGACTCGGTGGTTTTGGTCTTTCTGACATTTATTTTTCTGTGAAACAAAAAAATGGAAAATGGGGCCCTTCAAAAAATATGGGGCCAATAGTGAATACTAGAAACAATGACGTAAGCCCTTTTTATCACCCAATGTACGACGTGCTGTATTTCAGCTCTAACGGCCAGTTATATAATTTCGGTGAATTCGATATTTATAAAAGTCATCTAGTCAATAATGAATGGAGCGAGCCATATAATATTGGCCCTTTAGTCAATGGATTGGGAAGCGAGTTTTATTTTACCATTGATGCGAAATCAGAATTGCTCTTTTATGCACGATCTGCCACAAGAGATCTAAAAAAACAAGACTTATACTCCTTTCCTTTGCCAATGGAAGCCCAACCTTTAGCTACCACCAAAATAACAGGGTCGCTTAAAGACTCTATCAGTGGTCAGCCGTTCAAAGGAATCGTTTCCATTATCGATTTAGATGAAGGAGTGGAAGTTGCTCCGAAATACTTGAAAGATGATGGTAGTTTTGAATTCAATCTTATTGACCAGAGAAATTACTTATTGATCATTCAAGGAGATGATTTCTTCAGAATAGAGGATGCCTTTTTCTTAGACGGCAAAAGGTCTCTCACCAAATTAACTGTACCGCTAGCAAGTCGTGTGAAGTTTGAGTCCATCGAATTTAACAACGGGAAATCTAAGTTGAAAGAAGAGATGTATGCGGATTTGAATAAGGTTGTGAATTTCCTCTATGACAACCCGAAGTTTAAACTGAAAATTTCCGGTCATACAGATTCGTACGGTGAGGCATCCTTTAATTTAAAGCTCTCTAAAGAGAGAGCCAGAATTATTAGAGACTACATGGTAGATTTTGCAAAAGTAGCACCAGAACGTGTTGAATGGGAAGGTTATGGATCTACAAAACCTATTGTAGAGGAGATCACAGAGGAAGACAAAGCACTAAACAGACGTGTAGAATTCGAGATTTACCGACCGGCAATAGTCCAACCTACCATTGAAGAAGAATAGTCTTGCTAAAACGGCAGGTGATTGGATAAGCAGACCGAAATGTTTCTAAAACAAAGTCCGTCCTCCTTATTGATTAGCGTGTTAAATGAGTCTAGAATGGATAATGAGTAATCCTTTTTAAACGAAAGATTAACTCAACTAGCGAACGCTAATTGAATAGCACCTCGCTACTTAGCGTCTATCTGTAATGCTTGATCGCTGCATTCCGCTTATATTCAGAATGGTCTTTTAAAAGATGTAATCTGTTCTATAAATGCCACTTAATGGACTAAACACATTTTTCAAACTGTAAGCCTTGATCTTAAATATGCTGGATCAGCCTTATGCTTTATAGTAAGATCCAGCCTAGCCGAAAAGTGGGTAATTATAATCACCTTCCAAAAGAACCTAAAAGGCATAAAAAAAGGCAGGTTGGTAAACCAACCTGCCTTTTTACTTTGATAAACTAATTTATAAAATATTTCACGATATCATTAAAAAAGGCAAATCCCATTATTCCTAGCAAAAGTACCATACCTACTTTCTGAGCATTTTCTAAAAACTTATCAGACGGTTTCCTACCCGATACAATCTCGTAAGTCAAGAAAACGACATGGCCACCGTCCAATGCTGGAATCGGAAGGAAATTCATAAATGCAAGTACCATGGACAATAAGCCCGTAATTCTCCAAAATTTAACCCAATCCCACGTTCCTCCGAATATTCTGGCGATCCCTATCGGACCTGAAAGTGACTTACTAACAGATGCGTCACCTTTAAACATTTTACCAAAAGCCTTGATATTTGAGAAAACTACAGCAAAAGCTTCCTCAGTACCTTTTGCACTTGCTTCACCAAAGGACAGTTCTTTATACTCAAACGCTATATCAGCAACTGCTTGAAAACCCAAAAGCCCATCCTCTCCGATTGTCGCATCAAGTTTCATTTCTTGACCCTCACGGGCTATGTTTAGTGAAACAGCATTACCAGCGTTATCTTTTAATGTTGTTTGTAGTTGATCAAAATAAGCAACTGGCTCATCTCCAATTCCAAGAATTTTATCTCCGGCTAACAGTCCCGCAGCATCGGCAGGGCTTCCAGGTACTATTTGACCTACATTAAAAGGATGTCTAAATGAGATATATGGCACTTTATCATTATCCGCAATCTTATTTATAAAGTCATTTGGTATGGATACTTTGAGCGTTTCATCGGCTCTTTTAACTGTGAGATAAACGTTTTCATCCAAAAATATATTTGGGCTCATTAAATCACTAAATCGACTGTACTCCTCACCGCTGATATTTAAAACTCTATCGCCAGTTTTCAGTCCTATTTCTTCAGCAATAGTAGAAGCAACTATACCATGCTTATTTAGCTCCTCTTTTGATAAGTATTGATCCCCTTGATTAAAAGTTAATATGATAAAGATGATCACACCAGTAATTACATTCACGACAATTCCACCCATCATTACAATGAGTCTTTGCCAGGCTGGCTTTGATCTAAACTCCCAAGGTTGTGGTTCTGAAGACATAGCTTTCACATCCATTGACTCATCGATCATTCCAGATATTTTCACAAAACCACCCAATGGTATTGCCCCAAAGGAATATTCTGTTTCTCCGAACGTTTTTCCCCAAATTTTTGGAGGAAATCCAATCGAGAATTTCTCTACTCTCATTCCAAACGCTTTGGCCGCAAGTAAATGCCCCATTTCATGCAAACCCACCAAAATTGAAAGCCCTAGCAATAGCTGAGCAGTCATGATTATTCCTTCCATCATCTAATTAATTCCTTCGCTTTTATTCTTGTTTCTTTATCTGTCAAAATCAGATCCTCCAATGAAGGCTCCTTCACAAATGCTATTTTCAGCATACACTCTTCAATTACATCGGACATATCTAGAAAGCCAATATTGTCTTTCAAAAACTCCGCCACAACGATCTCATTCGCTGCATTCAATATGCATGGGATATTTCCTCCTTGCTCTATCGATGCAAAGGCCAGACCTAGGTTACGAAATGTCTCCATGTCAGGTTTCTCAAAAGTCAAATTAGCATAATCCGAAAAATTAAATCTCGGAAAATCTGTCTTTAACCTTTCAGGATAAGTCAATGCATACTGTATCGGTACTCGCATATCAGGCAATCCAAGCTGTGCTTTTATCGAACTATCCTCAAACTGCACCAAAGAATGAATGATTGACTGTGGATGTACCACAACTTCAACCTGTTCAATTTTCACATCAAAAAGCCATTTTGCTTCTATTACTTCAAGCCCTTTGTTCATCATAGAAGCTGAATCAATAGTGATTTTAGCCCCCATTTCCCAATTAGGATGCTTTAACGCTTGTGCTTTAGTCACCTTGGCCAACTGCGCGCTGTTCATGCCTCTAAATGGACCTCCCGATGCTGTTAATATTAACTTTTCAATCGGATTTTGCCATTCTCCTACCAAACATTGAAATATTGCGGAATGCTCCGAATCGACAGGAAGAATATTTACTTGATATTCTTTCGCCAGTTGCATAATCAAATGCCCTGCAACGACCAACGTTTCCTTATTAGCTAATGCGATGGTTTTTCCCGCTTTAATAGCATGCACAGTGGGTAATAGTCCAGAATAACCTACCAAAGCAGTGAGTACTACATCGACGGTATCCATTTCCACAACAGCCTTTAAGGCATTTTCACCACTGTAGACTTTTACATCATGGCTATCCAGCGCATTATGCACTTTTTGATAATGGGCCTCATTGCCTATTACCACCACATTAGGTTTAAATTCCAACGCTTGTTTAATGAGTAAGTCAGCATTGTTCTGCGCGGTAAGCACTTCTACACCGAATCTATCAGGCTGCTGCCTTATTACCTCAAGCGTTTGAGTTCCTATGGATCCTGTAGATCCAAGAATAGCAATGTTCCGTTTTTTATCCAAAATTTAGCAAAGGTCTAGAGAGCTCATTGCATCCGCTATTTTTCGATCATTGGCTAATCGAGGCACTTTATTTTGTCCACCCAGTTTTCCGATAGACTTCATGTAAGTAATAAACGCATTGGAATGCAAAATTTTAATTTTCAGTGGTCTGAGTATTGATCCAGTAATTAAGTCGTCGTAATAGTTATTCAAATTACGAAGCTGCAAATCTAGTTCTTTTTCGAAAGAAGACATGTCTAAAGGTTGCACTGCAAACTCCACATACCACTCATGTAATGGCAAACCTTCCCTTGGAGTCACATTCGGAGCGACGGAGTATTCAACTAATTCGGTTTCTGGAAATTTCTTGCACGTATTACCCATAGCTTTCTCCACCTCTTCTCCTATTACATGCTCCCCGAAAGCAGAAATAAAATGTTTAATCCTCCCTGTAACAAGTATCCTATGGGGATATTTGTTTACAAATTTCACAGTATCCCCAATCGAATATCCCCAAAGCCCCGCATTACTATTGATGATCACGGCATAGTTAACGCCAAGTTCCACCTCTCCAATAGTCAGTCTTCTTGGATTTTCATTGAAATATTCATCCGCAGCGATAAATTCATAAAAAATTCCCGAGTTTATCAATAATAAAAGCCCTTCTGCTTCTTGCGAATCCTGATAAGCAATAAACCCCTCAGAGGCGGGATAAGTCTCCACCGAGTCAATCTCTTTACCAATCGTTTCAAAAAGCTTGGCTCGATATGGCTCGAAATTTACGCCACCGTAAACAAATAGAGAGAAATTCGGAAAAATGTCTTTGATTTTCTTTCCGCTTTTTTCTTTCAACTTATCAAAATACATCTGCACCCAAGGAGGGATCCCAGATATCAATGAGAGATCTTGGTTGATTGTTTCTTCGACTATTTGATCGACCTTAGCTTCCCAATCCTCGATACAATTTGTCTCATAGGAAGGCATTTGATTGGTCTTCAGATAGCCAGGCACATGATGATTTACAATTCCAGAAAGTCTTCCTGTGTTTATTCCGTTATTTACAGTAAGTGTTGGACTTCCCGAAAGAAATATAAGTTTGCCATCTAAAAAGTTACCGTTTCTCGATTCATGAACATACGATAGCAGCGCATCCCTTGCACTATTGATATGATTGGGTATTGAATCCTTGGTTATGGGGATGTATTTTGTGCCGCTTGTGGTTCCAGATGTTTTCGCAAAATAAGCAGGCTTACCAGGCCAAAGCACATCCGATTTACCATCTAGTATTTTCTCCACATAACCTGATAGCTTTTCATAATCTCTGACAGGCACTTGCTTTTCAAAATCTTTAAGACGATGAATATCCGAAAAACCATGATCCTTACCGAAATCAGTATTGGAAGCCTTCTGAACTATATTTTTGAAGATTTGGAGTTGATACTTCTCCGGCTCCATTGACCAAGTTTTTGTTTGCTTTGCAATTAGACTGGCAAAGGGTTTACTTAAAACAGATCGAATTCCCATAACGTGAAATTAGCAATTTTTAACACTTGAAATGGTCAATTCTGACAACAAAAGAGGAAGATTGGGGTAAAAGAGGGAAAGAATCTGAGATATGAAAAATATATTCGTTGCTGGAATAGTGAGTTTATTTTGTGGAGTTGCTGGCTCCATTATTGGCTGGCAGTATGTTATTAAACCTGAGCTAGCAATAATGCCAAAAGCAACCTTAGCCTCAAATACTATGGAATATGACGACTTCATGGACAACACCACCACTACAAATTATCCTACGACAGTTAAAAGTCTCGGCGAAAATCCAGACTTTGTATTGGCCGCTGCAATGAGCACTTCCTCCGTTGTTTTTATTCAGACTTTAACAGAATATGAATATCGGACAGGCGGGTGGCTCAATTGGTTTTTTGAGCCGAGTGGATCGCAACAAATCAGTAGTGGATCGGGCGTTGTTATTAGTAGCGATGGCTATATTATCACTAATAACCATGTAATAGAGAATGCCGATAGAATCAAAATCACACTTGGCAAGCGAACTTATGAAGCCGTGCTCATCGGCACTGATCCTTCTACTGATTTGGCGCTAATCAAGATCAATGACAAGAACCTTAAATCCGTAGCATTCGGAAACTCTGATGATTTGAATGTCGGAGAGTGGGTACTTGCGGTAGGAAATCCCTTTAACCTAAACTCAACAGTTACAGGAGGAATTGTGAGCGCCAAAGGAAGGAACATTAATATCCTAAAGGATAAATTTCCTATTGAATCCTTTATTCAAACAGATGCAGCAATAAACCCAGGAAATAGCGGAGGAGCATTGGTCAATATGAAAGGTGAGCTTGTTGGAATCAATACGGCGATTCTCTCTAGGACCGGATCATATGCTGGATATGGATTTGCCGTTCCTGTGAATATTGTCAAAAAGGTTTTTAATGACTTAAAGGAATACGGCACAGTTCAAAAAGCGTTTACCGGCGCTGAGTTTGTAGACATTGATAGCGATTTAGCCGAAAAGCTCTCATTAACAGATTTGAGTGGAGTAATTGTCGCCAATATTCAAAGTGATGGCGCTGCAAAAAAAGCACGACTTGCCAAAGGTGATGTTATCAAAGCTATCAATGGACGAAAAATTGACAGTAAGGCCTATTTGGAAGAATTTATAGGTAATCTCTATCCGGGTGATGAATTAGACATTACCATCCAACGTGAAAATAAAGTAGTAAATAAGCGTTTGATATTGACTAATAGGGAAGGCACCACTGGCATTATCAGGAAAGCAACTTTCACCTCTCAAGGCCTAAGAGCGACTTTTGAAAATGTTTCTAAAGTTGAACGCGATCTTTTGGGAATTGAAAATGGCGTTAAAATAATCGATTATGAGGCTAATGGTTTTTTTGCCGAACTAAGGATTCCCGAAGGTTTTATTATTACGCATATCAATAACACTGCGATAGCTAGTCCCGAAGAATTTGCTGAGATTCTTGAAAAAATAAAAGGTCGAGTGATTATATCCGGGATTGATAGGAGAGGAAGAAAAGTATACTATCCTTACTATTTCTAAAAATGTGTTAACGGCAATTGCCTAAATAATTGCCGTTCTCATTTTTAATTTCTTCCTTAATTCGTCAATTGAAAACCTAAACTTGGCATTGGTATCAATCATATCGTTGACTGACTGTACTGCGTGTATGACTGTACTATGATCTCTACCTCCGAAGTGATAGCCTATTGACTTCAAGGAATGATTCGTGTAATCCTTGGAAAAATACATAGCCACCTGGCGCGCAATGACTATTTCCTTCTTACGTGTTTTTGCTTTTAAGTCATCCAGTTCCACACTGAAATATTCTGAAACTGTCTTCTGGATATAATCGATCCCGACCTCAGAATCAATATCAGTCACAATATTTTTGAGGATTTTTTTAGCCAATTCCAAATCAAGTTCGCTTCTGGTTAAGGATGCATGGGCAATCAAAGAAATGATGACACCTTCTAACTCCCTAATGTTAGTATCTACTGTGTAAGCAACATATTCAACTACTTGATCCGGAATTTCTATTCCATCAGCTTGCATTTTCCTTTGAATGATAGCCATTCTAGTTTCAAAATCAGGTTGCTGCAAGTCTGCAGTCAAACCCCACTTAAATCTGGAAACCAGCCTTTCTTGCAAACCCTTTAAATCCTTAGGCGCACGATCAGATGTCATAATAATCTGCTTGCCACTTTGGTGCAAATGATTGAATATATGAAAGAAAATTTCCTGTGTCTTTTCTTTGTCTTTCAAAAACTGCACATCATCAAGAATCAATACATCAACCTCACGGTAATAATTGATGAAATCTTGGATGTTATTATTTTTCAACGCCTCAATAAATTGATTCGTAAACTTTTCAGAAGCTATATAAAACACTCTTTTTTCAGGATGCTCAGCTCTAATCTCATTTCCGATTGCCTGCACCAAATGCGTTTTACCAAGGCCAACACCACCGTAAAACATCAATGGATTGAATGAGGTGATACCCGGCTTATTAGCTACCGCAAAGCCTGCTGATCTTGCCAAACGATTACAATCTCCTTCTATGAAATTTTCAAAGGTGTTTTTACCATTTAGATTTGAGCTGTTTTTTAGCTCATTATAAAAATCAGGATTTTGATATTTATCATATCCATTAAGTCTGTTTTTGTTTTGAGAATTACTTCCGCCCGAAACATTGACCGTATACGGCTTCACATTCTCATCTCCTTTATCAACGACAACAGAATATTCTAATCGACCATTAACGCCGATTTCCGTTTTGATTGCTTGTTTTAATAGGTGCACATAGTTTTCCTCTAGCCATTCATAAAAGAATTGACTTGGAACTTGAATCGTGAGGATCTCATTCTCCAATTTCTTTGGTCTGATAGGATCAAACCACGTCTTAAAACTCTGAGCTGGAATGCGATCCTTTATGAATAAAAGACATTTTTCCCAGATTTCATTGTGCATGGGTGAGTAAATTATTTGTTGGTATGTTTGCTTTAAAAGCTCCCCCTTTTCAAAGACGGGACATCAAAATTGCTGCAAAAATAATTAAGAAAAAAATTACTTTGCTATTGACTTTTCCGAATCTCCCCTCACAATGTGGATAAGTCTATTTTAAAAAAATATTCTTCTAAAAATGCAATAAGTCATAGGTTAGGTATTATATCTATTCTTAAAAGAGATAGTAATAATTACATTTACCCAATGAGCACAAAAACACCCCTCTTCTCAGAATTTGCACGTGCTGACTTCCAAAAATGGCAAAGCGCGGCAATCAATTCGCTGAAAGGCAAGCCTGTTACAGAACTGGAATGGACTCGTTTCCCGAAAATAGATTTGCACCCTTATTATGACAATAACGCAAGTGAAAAGACAAGTTACCTTCGAGCGTATTTTTCGGAATTCAAAAATCACTCGTGGAAACTATTCGAATACATCAACAACGATAACCTCATTTCAGCCAATGAATTAGCCAAGAATGCGCTCATGAATGGTGCTGAGGGAATACTTTTCAACCTAAAAGGGAAAGCTCTTGATGAAGATCAGCTATTAAAAGATATTTTACCAGCGCATTGTCAAATCTCTTATTATAACAATCATCCATCAAAAGTTGAATCCAGTTTTTGTTTTGATTTTCATCTAAAAGCTAGCTCAGACATTATTGAAGACTTGAAAGATGCTCAGTTAAAGATATCCAAGATCAAAAAAGAAAAAGTTTTCATCACTTATCAGATCACCAATGACTTTTTTCATGAGATCGCCAGACTGAGAGCGCTTAGGTATATTTCGACGAAGTTGGAAAATAAACAAATACATATTCACATATTTCCAACCTCGGGGGAAACCGAAGCAGAGCATCTCCTAAGACAAACCACAGGAGGACTTGCGGCAGTCATAGGCTTAGCTGACAGTGTGAGCTTTCTTCCGGGTGAGGCACATTTTGCCAGCGGTAGTGCTTCGAGAGTTAGTAGAAACATTGGAAATCTCTTAAAACATGAAGCCAAACTTGAAAATATTGGGGATTTCTCCTCAGGGTCTTTTTTCATCGATTCACTTACCCATGAATTAATCAATCATAGTACTGGTGCTCTGACACCTGATATAAATATTCCACCAAAACAATTTATACAAAGTGGTTTTACTGCCGGTATTCCACCATATCTCAGAGGTCCTTATCCAACGATGTACACCGTGCGACCATGGACGATAAGGCAATACGCTGGATTTTCCACCGCCGAAGAGTCAAACGCGTTCTATAAAAGAAATTTAGCCGCAGGGCAAAAGGGCTTGTCTGTCGCTTTTGATCTTGCAACCCATCGTGGTTATGATAGCGATCATGAACGTGTCACAGGAGATGTAGGAAAAGCCGGAGTAGCCATTGATACTGTGGAGGACATGAAGTTATTGTTCGACAGCATTCCATTGGATCAAATGTCAGTATCCATGACCATGAATGGAGCTGTAATTCCTATTATGGCTTTTTATATTGTGGCTGCCGAAGAACAAGGCGTGTCACCAGACATGCTGACTGGAACCATACAAAATGATATTTTGAAGGAGTTTATGGTTAGGAATACCTACATATACCCTCCCCTTCCTTCTATGAAGATTATTGCAGATATTTTCAGATATACTTCTCAAAGTATGCCGAAATTTAATTCAATAAGTATCAGTGGTTATCATATGCATGAAGCGGGAGCCTCAGCAGAGCTTGAGTTAGCCTTTACCCTTGCCGACGGTCTTGAGTATATTAAAACTGGATTAGCGGCGGGTATTAAGATTGATGCATTTGCGCCACGTTTATCATTCTTCTGGGGAATTGGCATGGACTTTTTCACTGAAATCGCCAAAATGAGAGCTGCTCGTGTGCTATGGGCCAAAATTGTGAAGCAGTTTGATCCTACAAACGAAAAATCCCTTGCTTTACGCACCCACTCTCAAACATCCGGTTATAGTCTAACTGCGCAAGACCCCTACAACAACGTTGCTAGGACGTGCATAGAGGCGCTCGCCGCAGTATTCGGCCACACACAGTCATTACATACAAACGCGCTTGATGAAGCAATTGCGCTACCTACAGACTACTCGGCCGCAATAGCCAGAGAAACTCAGAAATACTTACAAAAAGACATCAATATCACCCAAGTGGTAGATCCGTGGGGAGGCTCTACATTATTAGAAGAAAGAACAGAAGCATTAATATTGAAAGCTTGGGAAATAATCGAAGAAATTGACAGTATGGGAGGAATGGCTAAAGCCATCGATCAAGGATACCCTAAAATGAAGATTGAGGAATCTGCCGCGATCAAACAAGCGAATATTGATAGCGGTCAGGAAGTGATCGTGGGGTTGAACAGGTACCAGACAGATATTAAAACGGATATTGAGCTACTTGAGGTAGACAATGATGCCGTGCGGCTCAAGCAAATAGCAAGTCTTGACAAAATTAAAGCGGAAAGAAATAGTGAAGCCGTCGAACGCATACTAGCAGACATAGAGTTGGCTGCATCGACAGGTAAAGGAAACCTGCTCAGTCTTGCGGTGGACGCAGCTCGGGCACGAGCTACACTTGGTGAAATCTCTCGTGCTATGGAAAATGTTTTTGGCAGATACAAGGCAAAACAAAACACAATATCAGGCGTGTATTCTAAAGAAATAAAAAAAGACCCACTTTTTGCTGAAGCCAAAAAACTCGCGGATAAATTCGACAAATTCGATGGCAGACG
Source organism: Cyclobacteriaceae bacterium (assembly GCA_047635055.1). Classification (GTDB taxonomy): domain Bacteria; phylum Bacteroidota; class Bacteroidia; order Cytophagales; family Cyclobacteriaceae; genus JAVJRN01. Next base: position 26,498 of record JBLIIJ010000031.1, read on the forward strand.
GCCGAGAATAATGATTGTTAAAATGGGACAAGATGGGCATGATAGAGGTGCAAAAGTAATCGCAACAGCTTTTGCCGATCTAGGGTTTGATGTCGACGTAGGGCCCTTATTTCAAACACCTAAGGAAGCAGCCTTACAGGCTGCTGAGAATGATGTTCATATCATTGGCGCCTCCTCATTGGCTGGTGGACATAAAACCTTAGTCAGAGAACTCATTAATGAACTTAAAGTGATTAAACGTGCTGATATAATGGTCGTAGCTGGTGGAATCATCCCCGAACAAGATTACCAATATTTATATGACATTGGGGTCTCTAAAATATTTGGACCTGGCACAGTGATTGCAAAAGCGGCGATCGAGATTATCAATGAACTCATGGAGGAATAAGTAAAGCAAAAAAAAGACCTTGTAAATAATTACAAGGTCTTTTTTTTGCTTTCATGTCCTACTTAATTACTCATCAACCTCACTTTCGTCAGATATCAATTTAGCAGCAATTTTAAAATCCTGATACATGCTTTTGAATTCTTCCACTTCAGGAGCCATAGCTATAGCCTCTTCATATTTCGTTAAAGCATCAAGAAACAAACCATTTTCTTCGTAGAAAGAAGCAAATATAATTTTATTCAATGGCGTATCATCTGAGATCTCTGATTTGAGTGCTGCAAGATTTTCCAGCATCTCTGCTCTATCAGACAAATCAACTTTTTTGATTCCCACTTCTGATGAATGTATTTCATCGTCAGCCGTATTGTACACTTTTACAAGATACAATCCAGCATCATTAGCCATTTCTGGTTTCGTAAAATCTATCTCCACGAAAGTTTCAGAAGTTTCCGCTTCATAAATTACGTCATCAAAAATATTCTTGATTTTTACTGAGTAAACAATACCCTCTGCCGCTTCTTCTGGCGCTTCCCATCGAATGATGGAGCTTGTACTAACAACATCCACTGTTGGTGGAATCAAAATGTTAATTGCGGCTGAGCCTGCAGCTCTTGAAACCGCTCCAGTTGCGTTCATTCGAGATCGATAATCTGTGTTTTCTTCCGCACTCATCTTATTTGCGACGAATGTTGCATAGCGACTAGTAATACTAGTTCCTGCCACATTGATCGTTTTAGCGATTTCTGACACTTTTTGCGTTCCTTGTTCTTTGATCTCTGTCGTTTTTCCTGACTTATGCATCAAACCTATATATGCTCCTTCTGAAGCAATAATTTGATCATTTTCAAAAAGCTTTGATCCAGTTTTTAATGCCTCGGGAGATCCACCCCCAGCGCGTTGTATTTTGTTAACTCCCTTATTCACCAACACTCGAAATGTGTAATCTTGTGCTGTGGCGACAGATGTGAGCAGTACTAAAACGGCGGCATAAGAAATTAATTTTCTCATAATTTTGTTGCTTGTTATAATTGTAAAGTTATAATTTATCCACTTTAAATAAAGACCTTCTTCCCTCGCGGGTGAAAGAATTTTTAACTACTCCATAATAAACCTCTAGAGCATCTCCTGAAATGGCAATAGCAACCAGTGCTAAACCCATCTCTAATTTAAAGCTATGTACATCTAATAAATACAGAATTAAAAACGTGAAAGCTGCGATCTCTGCTAGCTGAAACAGCTTAGTGATCCCATCATACCATTTCGGTATTTTCTTATAGATCAGCGAAAACAATGCCACGTTTAAGAGGGCCAAAAATATCCCTAATGCAGTGGATTTGTTTGAACTAATCGTATCAATGTAATCCTCATTTAATATCATAGTGACGATATTGGCATGAATTACTCCTCCGAACATGTCAGGAAATGCACGTCCGATATATATTTCATTCAATGGAGTGTAGAACTTATCTTCCAAAGATTCACGATCACCCAGGTATTTTCCTAAAAAACAGAACATCACCACGTTCCCGGTGATCATATCAGGCGTGAAGTTTTCGCTAAAAACATCTTCCGTGTCTAAGGCAAAAAATTTGTTCCCAAATTTTGTTGCTCCGTAATCGATAACATTTCCTCGGTAGTTGATTATTTCTTCTCTATTATTTCTTTCAAGAAACTTGTCCGCCTTCTCCTTATCAAAATAACTGGCAAGCTTAACACCAAACGCTACATGATTTTTCCCATTTATTTCATGCTGAGGTATGAACGTACGACACATTTTTAAGTCCGCTTGTTCTGATGCATCAGTGATAAGGTTCACAAAGGCTTCTTCTTCGGCCATATTTTGAAATAAGTCCCAAGATTTGTAAACAGTATCTTTCTCAGGAAACTCAGGATGAAAGATGAGCTTCTCCGCCATTACAAGGTGTTCCACTTGTGCAAGGGCTTCTGCAAAGACCATATCGCCCAGCGTATCTTCCTTAGGTGTGTAGAAAAATGAATCTATGCCTATTACTGCTGGGTTGTACTGATTAATAATTTGTATCATGTAGCCTATCTCCGCTCTTGATAGCAAACCCATATTAACAAGCACCACTCTGTCATCTGCAACAGGATCATCTCTTAATTGAGAAAATACTATGTCCGTTGTTTCCATATCAGCCAATGCCTCTCCTAAAGGATCAAACACATCAAAGATCTTAAAAGCAGACATACTACCAAAAAATCCCATTAGACCAAATACGAAGATGGTACCAAAAATTACGTCAAGCCAAAATTTTCTAAACATGATTGCGGTTTTAGCAGGTGATGAAAAGTTTCTATTTTACCTGTAAGTAAAAAGCTATATATGACTAGTACGCTACAAACTTAATAAAATATAATTTTTTATTAGAATAACTCAATTTTAATTACAAATAATATGAATCATTTCGGTAGAACCCGAGTTTCTTTAGACGAATTATATGAAGGTATACTCCAACATGATCGCCTAATACTCAGTAAAGCTATTACAATTATCGAAAGTAGACGGGCCGACGATATAGCTAAAAGCGTCGAGCTATTAGATAAAATAGCTCCATATACAGGGGGAAGTGTTAGAATAGGAATCACCGGAGTGCCAGGTGTTGGTAAAAGCTCTTTTATTGAAACATTGGGTTTAAGATTAGCGAATCAAAATCATCGATTAGCGGTTTTGTCCGTTGACCCAAGTAGTGCAAGAACAGGTGGGAGTATTCTTGGGGATAAGACAAGAATGGAAAAACTAAGTCACCATTCAAATGCTTTTATAAGGCCCAGCCCAGCTGGAAATTCTCTTGGTGGGGTTCACTATAAAACCAGAGAAACGATACTATTGTGTGAGGCTGCTGGGTTCGACACCATCATTGTGGAAACCGTTGGAGTCGGTCAATCCGAAACAGCTGTTAAAGACATGGTTGATTGTTTTCTATTACTCATGCTTTCTGGTGGTGGCGATGAGCTTCAAGGTATAAAAAGGGGCATTATGGAAATGGCGGATATCATTGCCATCAACAAAGCAGATAGCGACAATATTAAACCTGCACAACGCACAAGAAAAATGCTCCAAAATGCCATTCACCTTTTTCCTCCTCATGACATTCACTGGGTTGTGCCTGTTTTACTTTGCTCGGCATTACAGGAAAAAGGGATCACGGAAATATGGAAGAGTGTTGAGAGCTTTATTTCCACGAGCAAGGATGAAGGTTTTTTTAAGATAAATCGTCAAACACAAAATGCTTATTGGTTTGAGCAACTGGTTAACGAAGAAATTAGGCGGTCATATTTTGATCAAGAAAGAATGAATCATTACGAATCAATAAAAGCACAAATTGCGTCAAATGAATTAGGAGTTAGAAAAGGACTTCAAAAACTTTTTGGTGATTAGCCGATTTCAATTCATCCTAATGATTCGACAGTTCATCCTATCGGTTTTTTAATGTGCAATGAAACTTATCTATTTACATCAAAACTTAGATCATGGAAAAAATATTGCTTTATTCTCATGCTGGTTGTGGGGCAATTGTATTGGTTATTGGGCTTATAAACATGTTTAACCGCAAGGGTGGCCAATACCATAAGCTCCTAGGTATAATTTACGTTGGCACCATGTGGTGGATTTGCCTGAGTGCCATTATGATTATATCGTTCTATCGGTTCAGCTTCTTTTTAATGGTCATTGCCGTACTTACTTTTTATTCAACTTTCGTTGGCATAAGAGTATTGAAAAGAAAAAAAGTCGGAACGGAAAAATGGTATGATTGGGCAGTAGCGGGAATAACAATGCTCTTTGGCTTAGGCCTGATCGGTTATGGTATTTATGTATTCTACATTACACGATCCGCACACGCAGTGGGTTTTTTGAGCTTAATATTTGGTGGCGGTACAGCATATAGTAGTTTTGGTGATCTAAAATCACTTAAGCTCGCACTACCTAAAACTAAAGATTGGTGGCTAAAACAGCATATGCGTGCTATGGGTGGGAGCTATATAGCTGCAGTCACTGCTTTTGCGGTTCAAAACAATGATGCCTTTTTACCTGAAAGTTATGCTTGGGTTGCTTGGCTTCTTCCTTCGCTACTTATTTCCCCAATATTATCTTATTCTATCAGAAAACAAACACAAAAAAAGGCCGCAACATTATAGTTGCAGCCTCACAATTAAGCTGAACAAAAAGAATAACTACCTAAATAAAAATCCATTTGGTGCCAATCCAGCTGGGTAAGTTTCTATTAAAACTGGAGTACTTAGATAATCGGTATAGAGTAAAACCGAACCTACTGACTGATAAGCGGCATGGTTTCCAACAAACAATGCGTTTCCACTTACCCCAATCCCGTGAAAATTAGTCCCTTCTATGATCGCCTCACCTAAAACAGGGTTGGTGGTAGACATATTATATATCGCTGAGTTATAATCAGGAAAGCCACTGCTAGCCATCCAGAAAAGATTGTCTCCTGCGGGATCGATGGTCAGCTTTTCGTTGAATCCCAACACAGGAACATCTTGAATGGTATTTACTACTTCATCACTATCCGTATCGATATGAACCAAAGCCCCACTTGTACAAATCACCCAAATATTATTATTTGCATCCACAACCATCTTATCTGGACCTGCTTGAACGGCTATTGTCTTTTCTATCTGTGGCGTTCCTTCCACAATTTCATATACTGAAATAGATGTACCAGCTGCGCCAAAGCTCCCGATATTACTTACATATAGGCGATTCTTAACATAAATTGCGTGTTGAGGCTGCATACTCAATGCAAATGTTGAAGCAACTTCAAAAGTTCCTAGATCAATAGTGACAATAGAAGGATCGTCATAAACAAACGTATCATTATTGAACGTCCCCCAATTGGTAACAAAAGCATATTCCTCGCTTGCTGCAATGCCAAAAGGTGTTTTCATACCACTCGTGACTGTCGCTTTTGATTCAAAAGTCTCCTTGTCAATGAACTCTACTTTATCGACGGCATTAGTAGTAGATATGATATAATCTCCAGTGATCATAGCATTTTGAATAGTACTTCCTACTGGGAAATTGTTTGTTGACTGGAAAACACTAGCTGAATATTCTTTTGACAACTCATCGTAGGAGTCAAAACTTCCGTTAGCTGCTGAAAAATTTCCCTCATTAATAATAATAACGGATGCGATAGGGTCAATAATTGGTATAGGATCAATAATTGGTTCGTCGCTTTCATTACAGCTTATAAATAAGCTTAAAGCTAGAAAAGGCAATAAAAATTGAATTCGATTTAATTTCATTTTAAATTTGTGTTAGAAAAATTGTAGTTGATTTTAATAGTGTAACCACGCCCAGGAGTAGCGCGCAGTTCGTAATTCTGATAGTCTTTATTCGTCAAGTTGTCAATTTCAAAAGCTATCAATAATTGACTTTTTAGAAAGGAGATTTCCTTTTTGATAGTCGCATTTAAGATCCCAAACCCTTCGACATAGAGCGTATTACTAGCTTCTGTGTATCTCTTTCCAGTGTACTGGAACCCTAGTACAAATGACCAATTATGTATAGACGTGCTTCCTTTTGCTATGAATTTATGGAAAGGAACATAAGCCAGTTGCTTATCTATTGTATTCTCATTGCCTCCTACCGGAAAAAGGTTTCTAGAGTCATTGTAAGTATATATGCTCGAAATGTAATGCTTGTTTCGTTTATGATTTGTGTAGGTAACAGAAGACTCAAAACCCCTTATTCTAACTTTTTGGACATTTTGTGGCGACCACACAGTTTGATTGGAATTATCATCAAACTGAGGGAGCCATTGTATCATATCGCTAATTTTCGTTTGATAAAAATTTGATTTGAGTTTTAGCTCATGCTCCGATTTCCTCAAGACTAAATTATAATGAACTTCAGAGTGAAATCCATTTTCAGGAGTTAAATCAGGATTACCACCAGGACTCCACAAAAGATCATTGAGCGTAGGAGCTCGAAAGCTTTCCGACAGATTAAGGCCCAATGTTAACGCTGTTTCTGAATTCTTTAGCATCTCATAGTCTATTCCTCCTCCGATCAAAAAAGGAACATTTACTCCTTCAATCCAACTTTTTTGAATTTTCGCAGACATGTTAACCTTACTTAAAGGCACCAAACTGATTAATATGAAATTATCAGTTTTCCATTGACTGGTATCTCCATCATAGCTTTCTACGGCTGTTCTTGCCACTTGAGTTTTTGAGCCAATAGAGATATTCCAGATGCCTTCAGAATAGTAATCATAAGAGAAATCAACGATATCACGAGTTAAATTGGTCTCACTACTATAGTTGTACGTTTGATAATCTCTTACATGAGCATAGGATGACTTTAATAAACTCGAAGCGAAACTCCACCGATGGCTAAGATTGACACGGATGTTATTATCGAGCAAATGATCTTCATTCGTCAAGTCACCAATTATTGGTTGCAATGATCGATTATGCTGATTGTACCAAAGGTCCATCTCTAGCTTTTGGGAACTATTCAGGTTGTAATAGATAGTCGCTTTGACGCCTTGAAGCTGACTATCGGCATTATTTTGATTGTAGACTGTTCGTCGGTAGTTGACCTTAAAGTCGTTTTGAAAAGTATTTCGATAACCGGCCAGCATGTAGCTAAACTTATCCTTGCCTTGAGCTAACTTCATCCCTGTCATAAAACGACCGAAACTCCCAAATTCCTGATATAAGCCAACAGAGATACCGTCTTTTGGCTTTGCATTTTTCAAAGAGATACTCCCGCCAATATTTCCTCCTCCAAATAATGTACTTCTTCCTCCAGCATAGATTTCCGCAGATTCAAACACGAAAGATGGGATACTCGACATATCGGATTGCCCAAGCGTTTGAGAGTTGATATCAATGCCTTGCCACGAAACAATGGTGTGATTGGGTGTTGTGCCTCTGAAACTTACTGATGAAAGTTGTCCTTCACCACCATATTTCCTAATGTACAACCCAGTATTTTCTTGTAGCAGTTCTGAAAAACTATTGCCTGCGTATTGTGATACAATCTCCTTATCGAGCACATCAGCTTGAATACCTGCATCGCTCGATGCTAGAAATGACTCTACCACCTGAATTGGCTCAAGGATAAGTGTATCAGATTGCGCAAAGGCAATGCTATCCACTAGGCACATACATGTAAAAAGTAAAAATCGTGTCACCAGACTATGAATCAAATGTTACATTTAACTCAAAGCCTAAGGATTGAACGTTAGAATAATGCTAAAACATTAGTTTTGCCATCGTCCTATGCTTTCACCCGAAGCTTGGAATTTCAAAAATGAATGAGGCAGGTCTCCTGGCTTTTCCTGATTGATCGCCTTCCCATGAAATCACAGTGGCTAGATAGGATCAATCTTATTTCGGAATTACAGTTGCGGGGACAGCTCCGGTTTTTCATCGGATTCCCTTTTAATCTCTACAGGCTGTTGTGACGGTAGAAAACCAAATTCACATTAAAGTTAGATGATTAATATTTATGCTCGCCTTAATTTTTTTTAAGCACTTTTGAATAATGAATATGACAAAATCAGCACTCCTCTTACTTTTAAGTCTGTGGCTACACGCATGCGAAAAGAAAAAGCCATCGGAAAATGTTGATTCAAATGCAATTAACAATCATTCTGCATCCAAATTTAAAATATCAGACAACCAACTCACCGTCCTCGAACCTTGGCCTGGAGCGACCAGTCCGAAGACATATAATTTCAAATCCAGTCCTAAGAAAGTCATCGTTACTTCGACCACTCACCTTCCGTATCTAGAAATGTTGGGTGTTGGAGATCAATTGGTTGGATTCCCAGGAACGAGCTATATCTCCAGTGAATATTTTCGAGAAAGAGTGGCCAGCGGAGAAATCAAGGATATTGGGAATGACGGAAACTTAAACATTGAGTTGATCATTGATCTTCAGCCTGATCTTGTTATTGCCTTCGATATGGGCAATGAATCTACGACTTTAGACAAAATCGAAGAGTCTGGCATTCCCGTTCTCTATAACGCCGATTTCCTAGAAACATCGGCACTTGGACGTGCAGAATGGATTCGATTTTTCGGAGCGCTTTTTAATAAGCAAAGCAAAGCTGATTCGATTTTTAATAATATCGCACAAGCTTATGACTCCTTAAAAACATTGGCACAATCTGTCTCGCAGCGACCAACAGTTTTTAGCGGAGTGGTATATGGTGATATTTGGTTTTTGCCGGGTGGCGAAAACTCTGCAGCAGCCTTCTACAAAGATGCCGGAGCGGCTTATATCTGGGAGTCGGACTCGACCAGTGGTTGGTTGGAAGTCAGCTTTGAATCAGTCTTCGATAAGGCCAATGATGCGGACTATTGGGTGGGTATTTCTACTTTCAACACCAAGGAGGAGCTTATCAGTCAGGACACACGATACGGAGCATTTGACGCTTTTCAGCAGGACAAAATATTTACTTACAGTAAACGCATTAATCCAACGGGTGGCTATGACTATTTTGAAACAGGCTATGCACGACCTGATCTTATTCTAGCTGATTTCATTAGTATTTTTCATCCTGAAATTTTGCCCGATTACAATACTTACTATTACCAAAAAGTCGAATGATTCAACAACAATTTGAGTCTTCTAGGAAAAGGTGGAGCAGCATTTTAATTATAGCCATTCTCCTCACAATTGCTACATTTATCATCAATGTAAGTCTCGGGTCTGTGAGTATTCCTTTGGATGTAGTCCTCAAACATTTCATCGGCCTAACTATTGACAATGAAAGTTGGGCTTTAATTCTTTCAAACTTTCGTTTACCAAAAGCCCTTACGGCCATATTGGTAGGCTCAGCATTGGGAATCAGTGGTCTTCAGATGCAAACACTTTTCAGAAATGCACTTGCTGGGCCTTACATTTTGGGCATCAGCTCTGGTGCTGGGCTCGGTGTAGCAATAGCTATATTCCTTGGCTTTTATGTTGGTGGCTTTTTGGAGCTGAGCGGAATTGGTCGCAGCTGGCTGCTCGTATGCGCTGCTGGAGTTGGCTCTTTCCTTATCTTGATCGTTATTTCCTTGGCCGCCATTCGGCTAAAAGATTCAGTCACGTTATTGATTATCGGGCTGATGTTCGGTGCTGCCACAGGGGCCATTGTGAGTATACTTCAGTTTTTTAGCCAAGCCGAAAATATCCAAGCATATGTGATTTGGTCATTTGGAAGTCTTGGTTCCCTTTCTTGGAGTGAGTTAATTGTCTTTATTCCTATAATTTTAATTGGTCTAATAGCCTCGCTCCTATTGTCAAAACATTTGAATGCACTTTTGCTCGGCGAAAACTATGCGAGTAGCCTTGGTCTTAACCTAAAAAGAACAAGAATACTGATCATCCTAAACACCAGTATTCTCGCAGGAACAGTCACCGCTTTTTGTGGCCCAATTGCGTTTTTTGGAGTCGCTTTACCGCATGTTGCGAGAATGCTGTTTAACACAACGAACCACCTACTACTTTCGCCACTCGTGATATTTATGGGGGCGTTTCTCATGCTTGTATTTGATACGGTCGCACAGCTGCCCGGTTTTGAAGCAACATTACCTATCAATGCAGTTACTGCGCTATTTGGTGCGCCATTTGTGATTTTTATTCTCTTAAAAAAGAAAAACCTTAACTACAGTTATCAGTCATGAGTCTTTTTAACACTAAAGATCTGACTATCGGCTATCGCCAAAAAAGTGGCAATAAAATCCTACAAAAGAACTTGGCGCTCACCATTAATTCTGGTGAAATTGTTTCTTTAATGGGACAAAATGGCGTTGGGAAAACCACCTTTATCAAAACGATTTCAGGATTACTCGAACCATTAAGTGGAGACGTTTTTTACAATGGCACTTCTTTACAAAAGATCAGCAATCAAGACCTGAGCAAAAAGCTGAGTCTCGTGCTCACGGAAAAGCCATTTTCCTTTAACATGTCTGTTCTTGAGTTAGTCGCGCTCGGTCGGCATCCTTACTCCAACTGGATTGGGATATTATCCAATGAAGATAAGGAGGTGATAGAATGGGCAATCACGGAAACTAATACCAATTACTTGGCTGATCAAAAGCTGTATCAACTCAGCGACGGACAGCTCCAAAAAGTCATGATCGCTAGAGCGCTTGCCCAACAAACCGATCTTATTTTTCTCGATGAGCCTGCTGCCCATCTTGACTTACACAATAAAATTGAAGTAATGATGCTGCTTCGCAAAATCGCCAAACAAGGAAAGTCGATTCTTATCTCCACTCATGATATGCAGATTAGCACGCAGTTATCAGACAAGCTCTGGCTTTTCAATTTCAATGAACCTACGAGAATCGGCGCACCTGAGGATCTAATATTAGACGGAAGCCTGGAGCAAACGCTTTACCTGAAAGATTATGGCTATGACATGATTCATGGCGTAGTAAACATTCCTCAAACGGGGCTCGAAATTTCTGTTATAGGGCCCGAAAAAGAAAAATTCTGGACGGAGCAGGCGCTAAAGAGGAATGAGTTTCAGGTAAAAAATGGCGCTAGTCTTTCTATTGTGATTAGACAAGGTAAATTCCTTTTGAACGATGAAGAGTTCGACACAATAACATCGCTTTTAGAGGCTCTTAAAAATACTTAGCCCTGCTTTATGAGATCCCTGCATGCGCAGTAATGACGATCGATTAGCCATTTGTACTAAATCGTGAGGTTTGCTCTCTGAATTAGCGGCATATACTTTTGGTATAGATGATCTCTGAAAGAATCGTCATTCTCAACTTGACTGGAAATCCTATCATCAGAGTTTTAGTTAGGCTCGATTCATAGAAA